>PCSS01000134.1 GCA_002771395.1 Bacteroidetes bacterium CG23_combo_of_CG06-09_8_20_14_all_32_9
TTAATTATTAGAAATCCCCTTAATTTTCAGCACTTTACAATTTGTGTGCATAGACAAGCTTTATTCATAGAGAAGGGGCGGGGGTGAGTAGTAACGCCAATTATTTTACATTAGTGAGCTTCTAAAAATACTCAAATCGTTATGCTGAATTTATTTCAGCATCTCTAACTAATAATCAGATTCTGAAACAAGTTAATAATGACGGAGTTTTAATTTTTAGAATCTCCCATTAGTAAAAATGTTTAATGTAGTATTTTAAATATTCTATTCCATTTGAATAATGAATAATTATTCGATTTCCAGATAGAAAACAAAATAAAACTTGCTTTTCCTATTATATGATTTTCTGGCACAAAACCCCAGTATCGGCTGTCTTTTCCGTTGTCTCTATTATCATCTAACATAAAGTAATAATCCATTTTAAAAGTATATTCGGTTGTTTCTTTATCGTTAATAAATATTTTGTTATCTTTAATAATCAACTTATTGTCTTCGTAATGTTCTATTACTTTTTTATAAATATCAATAGTTTTATAATTTAAAAGAATCGTTTTTCCTTTTGCAGGAATAATAACAGCGCCAAAATAATCTAAACTCCAGCCATAATATTTACTTTGCGGGAAGAAAGTGGTAAACTCAATATCTTTACGCAATTTCATTAGGTTTACCTGTGAAATTGTTGTATCGTTAAGTAGTTTTTTTGCAGTTGTTCGGGTAATAAAAAAATTGTATATGTTCGGTTGAGCTATAAGCCCACCCTCATTTATTTCATTATTTGAGTAAAATTTGCCGGTGAGTTTATTTTCCGAAATAACCCTATACCTGTAATTACAATCGGGTACATCGTTAATATAAACACCGTTAATAAAGATTTTTTTATCAATAATTGCTAAAGTATCAGCAGGTAAAGCTACACAACGTTTTAGCATTTGAGTTTTTTTATCAATTGGATGAACATTTTCAGGAGGATAATTAAATAAAATTAAATCGTTACGTGATATTCCCGAAAAACCTGGTATTCTAATATATGGAAGTTGAATTAATTTGGAGTATGCTTTTGAATCTGAAAATGGAAAAGTATTGCCTGTAAAAGGGAAACTAAGTAATGTAATAGGTAAACGTGCACCGCAACCAAGTTTGTTAATTATTATATAATCTCCGGGATATAATGTAGAACTCATTTTAGAATCGCTCACCACAAAAGATTGAAAAGCGAAGATTTTAAGCAAAATAAGAGAAACGATGGCTATTAAAACAGCTTTTAACCACTCTCGTTTCGTACTTGATTTTTTGTAACTACTCAACTTTGTGTATTAAAAAAAATGATTTAAGTTCCTCTTGTGCTTGCACACGAATTCAAAAAAGATAACTTTGTTTCAAAATAATAAAAACGGAGAAATGGAGAATAACTACTTTATTAACCATTTATCTGGTTCCCCGTTTTCCCATTCTCCGATTCCTTTTTCAGTGATTGATAAAACGGAATATTCTGCTCCAGCGTATTTTGCTAAAGAAACTTTTGTCTTTATCTAATGATAACCAAATAAATGACGCTTTGCCAACAACATGGTCTTCAGGAACAAAACCCCAGAATCTACCGTCCTGTGAATTATGACGACTGTCGCCCATCATAAAATAATAATCCATTTTAAATGTATAACTATTTGCTTCTTTACCGTTTATAAAGATTTTATTATTTTTTATTATCATGTCATTTTCTTCGTAAACGTCAATTATTCTTTGGTAAACAGGAATATTTTTAAGCGTTAATGAGATTGTTTGTCCTTTTTTAGGTACTGTAATTGGTCCAAAATTATCGCGACTGTAACAAATAGTACTATCTTGGGGAAAAACATCTTCACGTTCTATTATTTCGGAAATTTTAACTGAAATAACATTTGGAAACGAACGAATTTTACTTGCAGTTTCTTCGGTAAGAGGAATTATATAATGCACGGTATTTGAATGTTTAATAGTATCGTATAATGATTGTTGAGTCATCTGGGCAAAATTTATGTCATCATCAGAAATTCCTAATCGTTCAAGATTTTTTGGGTTAAGTGTTAATCCGTCTGTAATTACTTCGTAATTAAATTGCATCTGTTCAAAATGAATCTGCTTTGTTCCATTTATATATACCTGACTATGTTTAACTTCTAAAATGTCGCCGGGAATAGCAACACATCGTTTTATGTAATTTTCTTGTTTGTCAGCCGGCCTGTAAATAATGTTTCCGAAATTAAGTTTATCTGTCCAAACGCGTTCACGTCCATATCTTCTGCATAAATCGTAATAGCTTTCATTCTGGCGTTTTAAGGCGACTGTATCGCCTTCGGGAAAGTTAAATACAACAATATCATTACGTTTTACGTTTCCAAAACCAAGAAGTCGTTTATAAGGCAATTTAATCCACTCAACAAAAGAACGTCTGGTTTCCGAACCGGGCATGGTGTGGTGAACAAATGGAAAAGAAAGAGGAGTATTAGGTAATTTCGGACCATAACTTACTTTACTTACAAACAGGTAATCGCCAACAAGTAATGTTTTTTCCATTGATGAAGTTGGTATTGTATAAGCTTCAATAAAAAACATTCTTATTAAAGTAGCTGCTACAACTGCAAATATTATAGCATCAACCCATTCTATAAATTTATTTGGTTTTTTACCACGTTTTTTCCAAAATGACCAATTAACTTTTTTTGAAATATAAATATCATAAAGAACAGGTATGCCTATAAAAATCCAATAATTACCAATCCAAATTACCCATGGAATAAAAATTAGCAAGGCAAAAGAAAATTTTGTCCATTTATTTCTTAAAAATTGAAAGTTCTGTTTCATTAGATTTTATTTTTTTCAAATGTAAAATAAGGCATTTTTTTGTTGAACAGGTTACAAACAATAAAATAATGAAATTGTTTACCCTGTTAGATAGTTAAAAAAAAAGCGAACAATAAAAGAACAATTATCTAACAGGGTGAACCCCGATTAGATAGCTTAAACAAAGGAACGAACAATACAATGATAGTAATTATATAACGGGGTAAACTACTTTTCAGCAATATTGAAAGGTGCCGGTTCTTCTATCTCTTCTTCAGTAGTATTCAGTAATTTACCATCATTAACATTATCTCTACTTTTAACAGTTTCTATAATGGTAGTAAATGCTTCGGGATTGTTCATTGCCAGGTCGGCAAGGGCTTTACGGTTTAACTCAACTCCATTTTTGTGAATTGCTCCCATAAATTTAGAGTAAGACAATCCATTTACTCTAACACCGGCATTAATTCTTTGAATCCACAAAGCACGGAATGCAATTTTTTTCTTACGACGGTCGCGGTAGGCATAAGTCTGACCTTTTTCCCAAGAATTTTTGGCTACTGTCCAAACATTTTTTCTTGACCCAAAACTACCTTTCGTAAGTTTCAGGATTTTTTTTCTGTGTGCTCTTGAAGCAACTGAATTTACTGAACGTGGCATATTTTTTTTTTGAATAATTAGTATTTTGTATTTTACAGAAACTTTAGCTAATTCATTTTTTTAAACAACTCTGTTATAATTTGCACGGTGTTCACCACGTTGGATAATCTGTTGAATAACGATAGATGAACTTATAAAATATATTCTACGTGGTAAATTATTACATTTGGGTTTCAGGTAAAGGGTATAGGGTATAATCCGTTCTTCCTTATGCCTTTATACCTCTATACCTTTTTGTATTCATGAAATGCTAAAATTTATCCCGTTAGCAGTATAATTATTTCATGCATAGTAAAAGTTTTACATTTTTTATATTTCCACTATCAATAGTAGTGAAATATCCAAGATTTCTTTTACGTTTTTTTGATTTCTTGGTAAGAATGTGGCTTTTAAAAGCATGTTTTCGTTTAATTTTTCCTGAACCAGTTATTACAAATCTTTTTTTTGCACTGGAATTTGTTTTCATCTTAGGCATTTTTCAAAGCATTTTTATTATTGAACTTTCTTTTTTGCAGATATTGGAGCAAACATCATTATCATTCTTTTTCCTTCGAGTTTAGGTCTTTGTTCAACTCTTCCATATTCTTCCAGGTCTTTAACAAAGCGTTGAAGAATTGTTTCGCCTTGCTCTTTATAAAGAATTGATCTTCCTCTAAAAAAAACATAAGCTTTAACCTTTGAGCCATTTTCAAGAAAATTTATTGCATGTTTTAATTTAAAATTATAATCATGTTCATCAGTGTTTGGTCCAAACCTTATTTCTTTAATTACAACTTTTATTGTTTTTGCTCTAATTTCTTTATTTCTCTTTTTTTGTTGATACAGGAATTTCTGAAAATCAATAATCTTACATACAGGGGGTTGTGCAGTAGGTGAAATTTCTACTAAGTCTAACCCCATTCTCTCCGCAAGATGTAGTGCATCTTGAATGGGAAAAATTCCTGGATGTTCAATATTATCACCAACAAGGCGAACTACTTTTGCACGAATGCTGTTATTAATTGAGAAATAAAGTTCATCTTCGCCTCTTCTCCGATATCCGTATTGCCTGTAATATGGCTCAGCTATAGTTTTGTCCTCCTACTTTTGTTATTAAATTTCTTTTAATGTTTTTTTAACTTCCTTTTGTAAAAGACTAACAAATTCTTCAATTCGCATGGTTCCTTTATCGCCTTCGCTTTGTTTGCGAACGGCAATTGTTCCTGTTTGTTTTTCTTTTTCACCTACTATAAGAAGATAAGGAATCCGTTTTAATTCATTATCTCTTATTTTTTTACCTATCTTTTCATTTCGGTCGTCAATAAGGGTGCGAATATCGTAATTATTTAGCAAATTATCAACTTTTTTTGCATAATCATTAAATTTTTCACTAATTGGTAGAATTACAGCCTGTTCAGGGGTTAACCAAAGAGGAAATTTTCCGGTTGTATGTTCAATAAGTACTGCCACAAAACGCTCCATTGAACCGAATGGTGCTCTGTGAATCATTACGGGGCGATGTTTTACATTATCGTTACCCATGTATTCAAGTTCGAAACGCTCCGGCAAATTGTAATCCACCTGAATAGTGCCTAATTGCCATTTTCTGCACAAAGCATCTTTAACTATAAAATCAAGTTTTGGCCCGTAGAACGCTGCTTCGCCAATTTCAACAACAGTTTTAATATTTTTTTCAGCGGTAGCTTCAATAATAGCACGCTCAGATTTTTCCCAATTTTCATCGCTGCCAATATATTTTTCTTTATTGTTAGGGTCGCGAAGCGAAATTTGGCTTGTAAAATCTTTAAAATCAAGAGTTTTGAAAATGTAAAGAACAATGTCAATAACTTTTAAAAATTCTTCTTTTAGTTGGTCGGGGCGGCAAAATATATGAGCATCGTCCTGAGTAAAACTTCTAACTCGCGTAAGTCCATGAAGTTCACCGCTTTGTTCGTAACGATATACCGTTCCAAATTCAGCAAAACGCAATGGAAGATCGCGGTACGAACGAGGTTTAAACTTATAAATTTCGCAATGGTGAGGGCAGTTCATAGGTTTTAGCAGGAATTCCTCATTTTCGTTAGGGGTATGGATAGGTTGAAAGGAATTTTTTCCGTATTTTTCGTAATGACCGGAAGTTACATAAAGTTCTTTTAATCCTATATGTGGTGTAATAACAGGTAGATAGCCGTATTTTTTTTGAACTTTTTTAAGAAACTGTTCAAGTCTTTCACATAACATTGCCCCTTTAGGGAGCCATAATGGAAGTCCGGCGCCAACTTTTTGGGAAAAAGTAAATAGTTCCAGTTCTTTTCCTATTCTGCGATGGTCGCGTTTACGGGCTTCTTCAATAAATACGAGATATTCATCAAGAAGTTTTTGCTTTGGAAAAGTTATTCCGTAAATTCTTGTAAGTTGTTTGTTTTTTTCGTTTCCCCGCCAATATGCACCGGCAAGGCTTAGAAGTTTAACAGCTTTAATGTAACCTGTATGGGGTAGGTGAGGACCTCGGCAAAGGTCGGTGAAATTGCCTTGCCTGTAAAGTGTTATTGTGCCATCTTCAAGTTCGTTTATGAGTTCAAGTTTTAATGGGTCATTCTTTTTGGTAAATAATGAGATAGCATTGGCTTTTGATATTTCTTCTCTGGTAAAAGAATTTTTTTGTTGTGAAAGTTCAAGTATTTTTTGTTCTAATTTAGGTAAATCGCTGTCAGTAATGACAATGCCTTCGGGTAAATCAACATCATAATAAAAACCATTTTCAATTACAGGACCTATTCCAAATTTAGTTCCGGGATAATAAAACTCAATTGCTTCGGCTAAAATATGAGCCGAACTATGCCAGAATGCGTGTTTACCTTCTAAATCGTCCCATTTATGAAATTTAATTGAAGCATCTGAATTAATTGGTCTTGTCAAGTCAAAGAGCTCATTATTTACTGTAACTGAAAGAACTTCCTGTGCTAAACTATTACTAATACTTTTAGCAATATTTAAACTGCATACCCCACTTTCGTATTCTCTTACTTTATTATCAGGAAAAGTAATTTTTATCATTTTTTAAAATTTTCGAGGTGCAAAGATATAGATTTTAAATTTTATATTTAAGTCCACCTCGTATTTACACCACGAACTTCAAAAAAGATAACTTTTAACAATGTTCAGCATTATAAAATTAACCTAATTTCTAATTTTACTCTGTTAAATATGGCAACAACATATAGTAGGGTGAACTTGCAAGATATTGAGAAGTTACTCATCTTTCATTCCAAAACGTATGGATTATTCGGGAATAAATATTTTAACGATGTAAATTTATACCTATTTTTTTTTAATGATGAGAATATTTAATTATTTGCTATATTTGCATCAAAATAAACAGGGAAAATCTCTGTTTAAGTTTATTCACTTTAAAAAAAAACGAACATGAAAAAAATTTATTTAACATTTTTTGCTGCTTTTATGGGTTATTTGAGTGTTAATGCCCAAATAATTTATTCTAATAACTTTGATTCCTATACTGCAGGTGTTAAAGTTGCACTAACTGCAGGTGCTCCCTGGACAACCTGGTCAAATGCACCCGGTGGAGCTGAGGATGCTGTTTTTTCTACTACCCAGTTCTTTAGTCCATCTAATTCTATTTACATTGTGGCTAACAACGACCTTGTTTTTAATATTGGTGATAAAGTTACCGGTCGTTATGAACTTAGTTGGCAAATGTTTGTACCTTCAGCAAAACTGGGGTATTTTAATGTGTTAGCCGATTTTGCAGGCAATAACAGTATTTGGGCTTTTCAGGCGATGATTTATCATGATTCAGTTTTTGTTGATGCCGGAGGTACTACCGCTGCTAAAACAAATTTTACTCAAAATGTATGGCATCTCGTTAAATTAATTATTGACCTTGATGATGATTTTGCTACATTTTATGTTGATGCAAATGAGGTTATTAGCTATAAATGGAGCAAAGGTGCTCAAGGTGATGGAACATTAGTAAAACTTGATGCTATTGATTTCTATGGTTGGGATGGAACAGGAAGTCCTACCCCTGTTACAGGAACTGCCGGGTATTATTTTGACGACCTTAAAATAGAGCAGGTTGTTGCTCCAAATGCTCCTTCAAATCTTACGGCTGTTCTTAATGGAGCAGATATTGATGTAGCCTGGACAGCTCCAACTCCAGGTCCAGCTCCTGATGGTTATGCATTAAGCCGCAATGGCATTATAGTGTTTAATACTCCATCTGCTGTTTCTTATACTGATATTAGCCCATGGCCTAATACTTATTATTATGTAGTTAGAGCTAACTATACCGGTTTGGGTTATTCGCATGCCTCAAATCAAGATTCTGTAACTGTTCCAGGTGGAGTTACAAGAAATCTTGTATTAATGGAAGGAGGCACAGGAACATGGTGTCCGTATTGTCCGGGTGCAGCTATGGGACTACGTGACCTTATTGAAGTAAATAATAAGAGTGCGGTAGCAATTGAATACCATGATGGTGATAGTTATGCAAATATTTTTTCATCAGATCGTATTGGTTATTATGCTATTGATGCTTTTCCTACAATGATTTGCGATGGGAAACTACGCTTAGAAGGAGGAAATGCAACCATAAGCATGTACCCTTATTACCTGCCGATGTATAATGAACGTTATATTACACCTTCTCTTCATATCATAAATATAAATATTGTGCAGGATTCTGTTGACTACTTTACAGCTACAATAACAATTGAACAGACGTTTCAATATGCAAGTGGGTGGAAACTTCATACTGCTCTTACAGAATCTAACATCCCTGAAACCTGGGGTAATCAAACCGAAGTAGATTTTGCTTGTCGTGGAATGTATCCAGATGCTTATGGTACTACACTTGATTTTTCTGTAAGTGATACACAAACCGTTATCCTAAACTTTTCAACTGCAGGTTTTGTAAAAAATAATTGTGAATTTATTACTTTTGTTCAACACTCATCTTCCAAAGAAGTAACTCAAGTAGCTAAAATTGATATGTCAAGTATTCTTGGGATACAGGAATTAAATGGCGATAAAGTAAGCATTTATCCTAATCCTGCTTCTGATTATATGATGTTGCTTTCGGATGGTAAAGGAACAATGAGTATTTGTGATTTAACCGGTAAAATAGTTTATTCTTCAAAAATTACAAATAATACTCAAGTAATAGATATTTCAAAATTAAGTAAAGGGATTTATGTTGTAAAAGTAAATTCTACTAAAAGTTCATTTGCTAAAAAACTTGTTGTAGAATAAGTAAATAAGAGTTCTAAAAATTCATTTTTTTTGAATAATTCACCCTGTTAAATACTTATCTTATTAATCCGTAAGTTCTCAATACCTGCAGGTATAATTTTACATTCTATATTTACCCCGTCAGATAAAACTAAAAAACAAGAACAACTATTAAAACTATCTAACGGGGTGAATTATTTGTCTTTGTAAATGTAGAATTTTCAACAGCAGAATGTAGAATTTAATATCGTATTACCCCTAATTTATGCTTGTCTGTAAAGTCAGAAATATGCCACGAATTACACGAATTGTTTTTTATTTTTTTGAGATGGCGGACATTACGGACAGACACTAATCAGTGCTTGTCT
>PCSS01000072.1 GCA_002771395.1 Bacteroidetes bacterium CG23_combo_of_CG06-09_8_20_14_all_32_9
GTTTTTGAAGGAAGCCCGGCCGAAAATATTGAAGCCGACAAAGAATCACTTAAATTTTGGAAACAATATCTGCCCGAAAATCATATCATTTTGGGTTCAAAAAAAGATAATTTCTGGGAGATGGGTGATACAGGTCCATGTGGTACATGTTCTGAAATTCACATTGATTTACGTGATGAAAATGAACGCAAACAAATTCACGGTGCAAGCCTTGTAAATACAGGTAATCCTTTAGTTATAGAAATCTGGAACCTGGTTTTTATTCAATTTAATCGAAAATCAAACGGAAAACTTGAAAAACTCCCGCAAAAACATGTTGATACAGGAATGGGTTTTGAACGTTTATGCATGGTTGTTCAGGGAAAAAAATCAAACTACGATACCGATATTTTTCAGGCAATTATAACCGAAATTGGAAATTTGTCGAATAAAAAATATGGAACAAATGTTAACTATGATATTGCAATGCGAGTTATTGCCGACCATCTTCGTGCTGTTGCATTTTCAATAGCCGACGGTCAGTTACCTTCAAATACAGGTGCAGGTTACGTAATTCGCAGAATTTTACGTCGTGCAATTCGCTATGGTTATACCTTTCTCGGTTTTACCAAACCGTTTATTTATAAACTAGTTCCGATATTGGTAACAAACATGAGCGAATATTTTAAAGAATTAAAAAATCAGCAAAAATTAATCGTCAATGTAATTAAAGAAGAAGAAATTTCTTTTTTACGAACTCTTGAAATTGGAATTCAGAAATTTGAAAATTATATTAAAAAAGAAAAAATTGCTGTGAACAAAGAAATTCCCGGACGTATTGCATTTGAATTATTTGATACTTATGGCTTCCCCCTTGATTTAACTCAAATTCTTGCCCGCGAAAATAAACTTTCTGTTGATACCATAGGTTTTGACGAATGTTTAAAACAACAAAAGGAACGCTCAAGGAATGCCTCTGTTGTTGAAACTGGCGATTGGACTATTTTAAAACAGATTGAAAAAACCGAATTTGTCGGTTATGACCAAACTTCAGTAAATGCTGAAATAATTAAGTACCGTAAAGTTGAGCAAAAAGGGAAATCTTTTTATCAGGTTGTGTTGAGCGAAACTCCGTTTTATGCCGAAAGTGGCGGTCAGGTTGGAGACACGGGGTGGTTAAACTGGAACGGAAAACAAATTGCTGTTGCGGACACAAAAAAAGAAAATAATCTTATTATACATATTTTAAACGATTTACCTGATGGCTTTTCAGGTGAATGTACTGCTGTTGTTGACAAATTAAGAAGGAACAAAATAGAAGCGAATCATTCAGCTACGCATTTGTTACACTTTGCTTTACGTAAAATTCTTGGAACTCACGTTGAACAAAAAGGTTCATTAGTTGGGCCCGATCATCTTCGTTTCGATTTTTCGCATGTTCAGAAAATGACAAGCCAAGAAATTATATTCGTCGAAAATTTTATAAATGAAATGATTAATAAGGGTATTGCTCTGAATGAGAAACGCAGTTTACCAGTTGAAGAAGCTGTGAAAATGGGAGCGATGGCACTTTTCAGTGAAAAATATAATGAAAATGTTCGCGTTGTTCAATTTCAAGAATCGTTGGAATTATGCGGTGGTACTCATGTTAATAATACTGCAAAAATAAGATTCTTTAAAATTACTTCGGAATCGGCGATTGCAGCAGGAATTCGTCGTATTGAAGCAATTACAGGTGAAAAAGCGTTGGAGTTTTATAAAAATCAAGAGAAACAAATCCTTCAGATTAAAGAGTTGTTAAGTAATCCGAAAGATATTATTAAATCAATTGAAACTTTACTTGCCGATAACAATAAACTGCGAAAATCTTTAGCACGGTTATTAAAAGAAAAATCGATGCAGATTAAAAATGAAATAAAACAAGCAATTGTTTCAGTAAATGGAATAAATTCAGCATTTTGTAAAATTGAAATTCCAGATTTGTGTTTACTTCGTGATATCGCTTTTAATTTAAAATCTGAGACTAAAAATCTTTTTTTGGTAATGGGAACTGAAATAGAAGGAAAAGCTTATTTAGCTGTTTTTATTTCTGATAATCTCGTTAAAGAAAGAAATTTACATGCCGGAAACATTATAAAAGAAATTTCTAAGGAAATAAATGGTAATGGTGGCGGTCAGCCGTTTTTTGCTACTGCTGGCGGAACAAATCCTGAAGGAATATCTAAATCTTTAAAATTGGCAGAAAAATATATTAAAAGGGGTTCTAAAAATTAGATTTTTAGAGGCGTACAAGATTTTAAAATTGAAGTCCAACAAAGAAAAAGCAATTTTTAGAAATCCCGTTAAGTAAATGGTAACTATTCTGCTAACGGGATAAAACCGTACATTTTAATTACTAAAAAATGGTGTAAAGGTATAGGGTATAAGGAAAAACGAGATGACAGTAAAAGCATTGTACCATATACTTAAATTGCGTATTGTAAAATACTGACATAAATATACAGTTTTCGTTACTTTATGGACAAACACTGGTTAGAGTAAATGATTTCTTTAGATAACATTACACTTTCTTTTGGTGGTTTTAATCTTTTCAGAGGAATCTCTTTTTTTATTTCACAAAAAGACAGAATTGGTTTGGTAGGGCGAAATGGTGCGGGAAAATCAACATTATTGAAATTAATTATTGGTGAGGTTAAGCCCGATGAAGGTATTATTAGTAAACCCTCTGAATTAACAATTGGCTATCTTCCACAGTTGATTAATTATAAGGATAGTACAACTGTTTGGGAAGAAACTATTTCTGCATTTAAAGAAGTTAATTCAATACAAAAACGGATTAACAAAATAAACATTGAACTTACTGAACTAAACCAGAATAGTTCCGATAAATCGCTAAAACTTGTTACAGAATTATCCGATTTAAACGAACACCTTATTTATATAGATGGTGGTAACATTGATGAAAAAACCGAAAGGGTTCTTATCGGGCTTGGTTTTAAACGAAGCGATTTTCTGCGGCTAACCAATGAATTCAGTATTGGCTGGCGAATGAGAATAGAATTAGCTAAAATTCTTTTGCAAACACCACAAGTTTTTCTTCTTGATGAACCTACAAATCATCTTGATATTGAGGCTATTCAGTGGTTAGAAGATTTTTTAAAAGATTATAACGGTATCGTTTTAATAATTTCCCACGATAAAGCTTTTCTCGACAACGTAACACAAAGAACTATAGAAATATCGCTTGGTAAAATTTATGATTATAAGGTTCCGTATTCAAAATTTGTGGCTTTGCGTGATGAGCGCCATCAGCAACAATTGTCCGCTTTCAAAAATCAACAAAAAATGATTAAAAATACCGAAAAATTTATTGAACGTTTCAGGTACAAGGCTACAAAATCGGTTCAGGTTCAATCAAGGATTAAGCAACTTAGTAAAATTGAGCGAATGGAAGTTGATAAGGAAGATATTTCATCAATGAATATCGCTTTTCAGCCATCGCCACGTTCTGGTTCGGTTGTTTATGAATTTAAAAAAGTATATAAGAGTTACGGCGAAAACGAAATACTTAACAACATTGATTTTATTATTCAGAGAGGCGATAAACTTGCGTTGATTGGACGAAACGGCGAAGGAAAAACAACTTTAATAAGAATGATTAATGGAGAACTTGAATATTGTGGAACAGGAACTTGCGGGTATAAGGTAAAAATAGGTTATTATGCTCAAAATCAGGACCAAACTCTTGATAAAGAAAAAACCGTTTTACAATCAATTGACGATATTGCGACAGGAGAAGTGCGAACCAAAATCAGACAAATTTTAGGTGCTTTTTTATTTAGTGGTGAAGACGTTGATAAAAAAGTTAAAGTACTTTCCGGTGGAGAATGCAGCAGACTTGCATTAGCAAAACTTTTACTTGAGCCTGTTAACTTTCTTTTACTTGATGAACCTACTAATCATCTTGATATAATTTCGAAAGAAGTTCTTAAAAAAGCTCTTCAAAAATATGACGGTACTTTGTTAATTGTTTCTCACGACCGCGATTTTCTTGATGGTTTAGTAACAAGAATTGTTGAAGTTCGCAATAAAAAACTAAAGGAATATTCAAATAATATTTGGGATTTTTTAGCAAAGAAAAAGATAGAAACACTGCATGAACTTAACAGAAATAAAGTTCAGGTGAAACTTGCAAAACCTGTATCGGTAAAAATTAACAATAAACAACGATTTGCCGAAAAAAAGGAATTTGATAAACTATTACGCAAAGCCGAAAATAAAATAACACTATGCGAGAAGCAAATAAGTGAATTGGAATTAGAAATTAAAAAAATGGATGAAATTCTTATGAATCCTGAAGAATTTAAAAGAGTAGCTTATGACTCTGAAGTTTTTGAAAAATACAACTCTATTAAAATTAATCTTGAAAAAAAAATAAATGAATGGGAAGTTTTACACAAAGAATTAACGAAACTACAGTAAATTTCTCAAAGAATTTTAAATTTTTATTTAATCAACTCATTTTTTGTTATTATTCGGATAAATGTATAATTTCGTAAATTTTAATATTAACCCAGTTTTTAGCGAATTTTTTTGAGTTCATGAAACAAAACAAATTAAATAAGACCTCAGGTGTTGAGCTTTCGGCAAAAAATGTAAATACTGAAAACCAACAGGTTAATGCTCAAACCATGTTTTCCGACAAGCATGTTGAAAACTTGCTCGTTAAAGAAACTTCGGAAAAAGAACCCGAAACTATAATGAAATTAAATTTAGAACCCGAGCAAAAAGAAATTCAATTATCGGATGCAGGCAGCGAAGCGCCAACAATGGACATTGATGTAAGTTACATTGATTACTCAGGACTTACTAAGTACGAGTTAATTCAAAAATTTAAGCAACTTCTTAGCGAATGTGAAATTACTTATCTAAAAAATGATGTTGAAAATATTAAAATCAACTTTTTTAAAAAACATAAGGCTGAAAACGAAGAACGTCGCAAAAAATTTATTGAAGATGGGGGAGTTATAGAAGAATATACCGCTAAAGATGACCCTCTTGAAGAAGAATTTAAACAGCTTTATAAAGATTATCGTGAGCGTCGCAGTGAACTTGGCAAATTTCTGGAAGAACAAAAAATTCAAAATCTGAAGTTGAAATATGAAATTATTGAATCAATAAAGGAATTGATTAACAAACCCGAATCGCTTCAACACACTTTCGAGGAATTTCACCTTCTTCAAAATAAATGGAAACAGGTAGGTTTTGTTCCACAAAAAGAAGTTAAACAACTTTACGATTCGTTTGAATTTACAGTACAGAATTTTTACGACTGGGTAAAACTTAACAACGAAGCCCGAGACATGGATTTATGCCGTAATCTTGATGCAAAAATTGAACTTTGCGAAAAAGTTGAATCTCTTCTTTTAGAAACAAATATACGTAAAGCATTTGGCGAACTTCAGGTTCTGCATGAGCGTTGGCGCGAAATAGGACCTGTTTTGCCCGATAAAAAAGAAGAAATATGGATTAGATTCCACGAAGCGACTTCTAAAATTCATAAAATTCATCAGGAATATTATTTAAAGAAAAAAGAAGAACTTGAAGGCAATTTAAATGCAAAAACTATTCTTTGCGAAAAAGCTGAAGAAATTGCTTCAAAAATTTATACACATCACAAAGAATGGGAAAAAACTACTAAAGATTTTATTGAATTGCAGCAGGTTTGGAAAACTATTGGTAGGGTTCCTAAAACCGAAAATAATGCCATTTTCAAAAGATTTAAAGATGCCAATGAAAGATTTTTCTCTGCAAAAAAAGAATATTACCGCTTAATTAACGAGGACGAAAATAATAATTTACAACTAAAAACCGACCTTTGCTTAAAAGCCGAATCAATAAAAGACAGTTCCGACTGGAAGAAAACAACAAATGACTTTATTAATCTTCAAAAAGAATGGAAAAAAATCGGTCAGGTTCCAAGACGCATTTCCCAGGAAATATGGAACAGGTTTAAAGTTGCATGTAACGATTTTTTTGAGCGCAGAGCAGCACATTTCAGTACCATAAACGATCTTTTAGAAGAAAATTTTATGAAAAAAGAACAACTGCTCGAAAGCATCGAAAAATATCAATTTACCGAAAACAGCGATGAAGATTTAAAAAATCTGAAACAGTTTCAGAAAGAATGGGTAGAAATTGGTCATGTGCCCGAAAATAAAAAGATTAACTTAAACAACCATTACCGCCAGGCAATTAATAAATCTTTCGATTCTTTAAAAGTTGACGACAAAAAGAAAGAAAATATAAAATTCAAAATTCACATTGAAAATATTTTGAAACAACAAAATGCACACGACAGACTTAAAATGGAACGTGAAAAACTTATTAAAAAACTTAACCAAATTGAAGCGGAACTTAAAGTCCTGGAGAATAATATTGGGTTCTTCTCAAAATCTAATAATTCCGATATATTGTTAAAAGATTTTTCTTCAAAAATAGAAACTGCAAAAAAAGAAGCTGCAATCATAAAAGAACATGTTAAATACCTTGATAGTATTAAAAAAGATTAGGACATTTTTCATTAAGCAGTTTACAACTTAGCGAAGCGATCTCACGAACACCTATAAAAAATAAAAAAGATTGTGAGTAATTTAATCTGTATTTGCATGGAATAATGGTTTTATGGTTAAATTGCTTCATTGCTAAATGGTTAAATAACAATGAAAAAATGAAATAATAAAGTATTGAAACAATGAAACAATGTAACTTTGGCTTTTTCAAAAAACTGTCTGTGGATGAGTAGTAACAAAGATTAACTATGCAAAAATTTTTTATAATTGTAATTATTTTGTTTCTTTTATTCCCTGCAAACACTTGGTCGCAGGGTGTAATAAGGGGCTTTGTTTACGAAAAGGCGACAGGCGAAGCAATTTGTTTTGCCAATGTTTTTCTTCGCGGAACAAAAATTGGCGGCTCAACCGATGTAAATGGATTTTTTAGTCTAACAAAAGTACCTGCCGGAAATTATACTCTACAGGTAAATTTTATTGGATACGATTCAACTTCAGTTAAAATTTCAGTTAAGGATAAAGAATTAATTACTAAAAAAATTTATTTAACCGAATCGGTTGTAATGCTTAGTGAATTTGAGGTTTCTGCCGAAAAGCAAGATAAAACTGAGCAGGTTCGTATACCTATAAACAAAATTACTCCCAAACAAATTGAAAAAATTCCAAGTGTTGGTAGTGAACCAGATTTTGCTCAATATTTACAAGTTATTCCTGGCATAATTTTTACCGGCGACCAGGGTGGACAATTGTATATTAGAGGAGGTGCACCTATTCAAAATAAAGTTCTTTTAGATGGAATGGTGGTTTACAATCCTTTTCATTCCATAGGTTTCTTTTCTGTATTCGATTCAGATTTAATTCGTAACGCAGATGTTTATACAGGTGGTTTTAATGCCGATTATGGTGGAAGAATTTCATCTGTTATGGATATTACCATGCGCGACGGAAATAAAAACAGGCAAGCAGGAAAAATTTCGGCAAGTACCTTTGGTTCAAAACTTTTACTCGAAGGCCCGATTTTTAAAAGCGAAGACTACACTAAAACTTCTATGTCGTATGTATTTTCCGGCAAAACATCGTATATACGCGAATCTTCAAAATACCTGTATACTTATGTCGATTCAGCAGGTATTCCCTTTACATTCACCGATTTCTACGGAAAACTTACTCTTAATACCGAAAATGGCAGCAAAGTGAATATATTTGGCTTTAAATTTACCGATAAAGTAAAATATAAAGCGTTATCAAATCTCAACTGGAATTCATTTGGAATTGGAAGTAATGTTATTCTTGTTCCTGCCGGCTCACCTTTTCTTTTTAAATTCAATTTTAGTTATTCTAATTATAATATTACACTTAACGAACTTGACCAATTACCCCGCAATAGCCTTATAAATGGTTTCAACATGGGGTTGTCATTTGTTTACTTTATTGGGAAAAACGAACTTAACTACGGCGTTGAAACGTTTGGCTTTAAAACTGATTTTAACTTTTATAACAGTGCAAATCGTAAAATTGACCAGCAACAAAACACTACCGAACTTGGCGCCTTTTTTAAATATAAAATCACACTTAATAAATTCCTTATTGAACCGGGGTTACGCATACAGTATTATGCTTCGCTTACCAAAATGTCGCCTGAACCACGCTTATGTGTAAAATATAACATAACAAAGAATTTACGTCTTAAATTTGCAGGAGGCTTGTATTCACAGAACTTTATAGCCGCAAACAGCGACCGCGATGTAGTAAATCTTTTTTACGGTTTTTTGAGCAGTCCTGAAACTGGTGATTTACAAAAAGAATTCGATGGTAAAAAAGTAAAAAATTCGCTTCAGAAAGCATGGCATACTATTTTAGGTTTCGAACTTGATTTAACTAAACGTATCGACCTTAATGTTGAGGGCTATTTAAAACGTAACACACAACTTACTAACTTAAACCGCAATAAAATTTATGATGATATTGACGATAATTACGATAAACCTGATGAACTTAAAAAAGACTTTATAATTGAAACGGGAAACGCTTATGGCATTGATGTTACATTAAAATATGATTATAAACGAACCTATATTTGGGTGGTTTATTCACTTGGCTTTGTTAATCGTTATGACGGATTAATAACCTATAATCCGTATTACGACAGGCGGCACAATGTTAACTTAGTTGTAACACGTACTTTTGGCAAAGGACTTGACTGGGAATTGGCTGCACGCTGGAATTTTGGTTCGGGCTTCCCGTTTAGCAAAACTGCCGGCTATTATGAGATACTACCTTTTGATAGTATAAATACCAATGTTGTTACTGCTAATGGCAAATTAGGAATACTTTACGGCAATTTAAATCAAGGCAGATTATCTACTTATCACAGACTTGATATTACAATTAAAAAGAGTTTCGAACTTTCTAAAAACTCAATTCTTGAAATAACATTTAGCACAACAAATGTTTATAATCGCGAAAATATTTTTTATTTTGATAGAATTAAGCACGAAAGAGTTAA
>PCSS01000342.1 GCA_002771395.1 Bacteroidetes bacterium CG23_combo_of_CG06-09_8_20_14_all_32_9
AACCCAATTTTTCGCCTTTGCTGAACCTATTTTGAATTTCTTTTACTTTAGGTTCCAACATCTCTATTATTGAATCTTCTATGTTGGTTGTGCTCATATTGTAATATTTATTCTTTTAAAATCAAAGTCAAATGTAATATTTATTTTTCATAATTTTCCAAAATATTTTATTTATTATTTTTTTATTAGCGGTAAAAAACTTATCTTTTATCTTTCATAATATCTTACAATGTATTTTTTAATATTCTTTTTTTTTAAGTTTGGTTGCTCATATTTATTCTCCTATAATTTTAATAAGCACTCTTTTACGACGATTTCCGTCAAATTCGCCGTAAAATATTTGTTCCCACGGGCCGAAATCAAATTTTCCATTGGTAACAGCAACCACAACTTCGCGTCCCATGATTGTGCGTTTTAAATGTGCGTCGGCATTGTCTTCAAAACTATTATGTTTATACTGCGAGTAAGGTTTTTCGGGTGCAAGTTTTTCAAGCCAAACTTCAAAATCGTGATGTAAACCCGATTCGTCGTCATTAATAAAGACGCTGGCAGTAATGTGCATGGCATTTACAAGGCAAAGTCCTTCTTTTATGCCGCTATCAAGCAAACATTGGTTCACGGATGTTGTAATATTAATGAATCCGCGACGACTTTTTATGTCAAACCAAAGTTCTTTTCGGTATGATTTCATTTATCACTGAATTTTTAGAGATGTAATAATGTTTTCAATTTTTTTATTGAGTTTTTCGTTTACCAAATCAAATTCTGATGATGAATTAAGTTTCTCTTTTACTCCAAAATAGAATTTGATTTTTGGTTCTGTTCCCGATGGGCGAATCGAAATAATAGAATCATCTGCTGTAATAAATTGTAAAACATCAGATTTTGGTTGTTCAATTATTTTCTTTGTTTTGTTTGTTAAATCGTGGTCACTTTGTAAAAGATAATCCTTTATGCGAAGAACTTTAGAAGAATTTATTTCTGCAGGTGGGTTTTGTCTAAAGTTTTTCATCATTTTAAGAATTTCTTCCTTTCCTTCGCTGTTTTTTTTAGTAATAGACAGCAGTGATTCTTTGTAAAAACCGTATTTGCAATAAATGTCCAAAAGCAAATCGTATAAACTTTTTTCATGGTCTTTTGCCCAAGCGGTACATTCAGCAATCATTGCGCAAGCCGAAACGGCATCTTTATCGCGAACATAATCGCCAACTAAAAAACCGTAACTTTCTTCTCCACCGCATATATATTTCTTTTCGCCTTCGTTTTTTCTAATAATTTCGGCAATATATTTAAAACCGGTAAGTACATCAAAATATTCAACATTAAAGTCGTTTGCAATTGCAACTAATAGTTCGGTTGTAACTATTGTTTTAACAATATATTCTTTTCCCTTTAGTAATTTATTTTCTTTCCATTTAGAAAGCATATAATAAGTTAATAATGCAGCGGTTTGATTTCCATTCAGAAGTATGTGCTTGTTTTTCGGGTTTTTAATTGCTATTCCAACTCTGTCGCCATCGGGGTCGGTTCCTAATACAAGGTCGGCATCAATTTTTGCTGCCATTTCTAAAGCTAAATTTAATGCGGCTTTTTCTTCGGGATTAGGGCTTTTAACGGTAGGGAAATTTCCATCGGGGGTTGATTGTTTTTTAACAATGTTTACATTATTGAAGCCAATTTTACTAAGAGTCGCAGGAACAAGATTTACACCGGTGCCATGTAAAGGGGTATAAACAATTTTTAAATCATGATATTTTTTTATTGATAAAGGTGAAAGTAATGTTTTAGTTATTTCATTGATATACAACTCATCAAGTTCTTTTCCTATAATTGAAATTGTTTTAGCCCTGGGTTTATTTTTTACATCGCTAAATGATTTAATTGCAACAACTTCGTTAATTACATTTTTATCATGGGGAGGAACAAGTTGTCCGCCGTCATTCCAATATGCTTTATACCCGTTATATTCTTTGGGATTATGTGAAGCTGTGAGCATTACACCACCAATACATTCTAATTTTCTAACCGCATAAGAAAGTTCAGGGGTTGGTCTGAGTGAACTGAAAAGAAAAACATTAAATCCATTAGATGAAAACACATTGGCAGTAGCTTCGGCAAATGTTTTACTGTTATTTCTGCTATCGTAAGCGATTGCAATTCTTAACCCTTTTTGTTCTGGAAAAGTTTTATTTAAATAATTACAAAATCCCTGCGTTGCCATTTGCACGGTGTAAATATTCATGCGATTTGTTCCCACGCCCATAATTCCGCGCAAACCACCGGTACCAAATTCAAGGTTTTCGGCAAAAGCTTCAATCAACTCTTTAGGATTTTTAAGAAGTTCTTTAATATTTTTACAGGTTTCGGTATCAAAACCGCTTTGCAGCCACTTTTGGGCTTTTTGTTTGGCTATTTTAAATCTTGTTTCGGTCATAATTACTTATTTTTTAATAAATTCATACAATATTCGAGGCTATCTCTCCAATAGGGAATTTCAATATTAAATGTTTGTACAATTTTACTTTTGTTTAAAACACTGTAAGCGGGACGTTTTGCCGGTGTAGGAAAATCTTTGGTTTCAATGGGATGAACTTCGCATTTTAAATTTGAAAGTTTCATTATTTCGATGGCAAAATCGTACCAACTGCAAACGCCATTGTTTGCAAAATGGTAAATTCCCGGTTTAAAGGCATCAGTTTTTTTTTCAGTATTAGAAATAATTTGAAGGATAACATTAGCAAGGACGCGGGCATAAGTAGGGCAACCAATCTGGTCATAAACTACACCAATTTCTTCGCGGTCGGTTCCAAGTTTGAGCATTGTTTTAACAAAGTTATTTCCAAAAGATGAATAAAGCCACGAAGTCCTTATTATAACAGATTGAGAATACCTTAATACTTCTGTTTCGCCTTTAAGTTTTGTTAATCCGTAAACCGATTTTGGATTTGTTTTAGCACTTTCGGTATATGGTGTATTCGCATTTCCATCAAAAACATAATCGGTAGAAATATGAATAAATTTTATTCTAAAATTTGTTGCAAACTTTATTAAATTTGATACTGCAATAACATTAATTTTCTCAGCATTTTTTTTGTCAGTCTCAGCTTTATCAACTGCTGTGTAAGCTGCACAATTAACAATATACTTTATTTCATTGCTATTGAAGAAATTTTTAAGTTTGAGTGAATCGGTAATATCAAGTTCCTGAATATCGGTAAAAATAAATTTTAAAATACTAAAATCTTTACTCTGTTCTCTTATTTCACTACCTAACTGCCCATTAGCACCGGTTATAAGTATGTTTGACATATTTTAGAAATTAAAGTTTTTTTCGGCATTTTGGAAATCAGGTTGCAATTTGTCTTTTTCGGAAATAATACTTTTTCCGACATCAATTTTCCAATCTATTGCAAGTAAGGGATCGTTGTAACAGATGCCTCGTTCGGATTCTTTATTGTACAATCCGTCGCATTTGTAAATGAAAATTGCGGTTTCGGATAATACCGAAAAACCGTGAGCAAACCCGCGAGGAATAAGTAATTGTAATTTGTTATCGCAACTCAATTCTACTCCGTACCATTTACCGAAAGTTGGACTGCCTTTTCGCAAATCAACAGCGACATCAAAAACACATCCTTGCATAACTCTTACGAGTTTAGCTTGCGGGTGTGGCTCTAACTGATAATGAAGTCCGCGAATTACTCCATAAATTGATTTTGATTCGTTATCCTGAATAAATTTGTAATTTAAACCTTGTTCGGCAAATTGTTTTTTATTAAACGATTCGAAAAAATATCCCCGCTGGTCGGCAAATACGTCAGGTTTAATAATTACAAGTCCTGGAATTGGTGTTTCAATAACTTTCATACGTTACTTATAATTTTTTCTCGTTGGCAATAAGGTATAGATATTCACCATATTGATTTTTTTTATAAATTTCGGCAATAGCAAGTAATTGATTTTTATTAATAAACCCTTCGCGAAAAGCGATTTCCTCAATACAGGCAACTTTTAAACCCTGGCGTTGTTCAATGGTTGCAATAAAATTTGAAGCCTGCAAAAGACTTTCGTGTGTTCCGGTATCAAGCCATGCCATGCCACGGCTTAAAAGTTTAACACCAAGTTGGTTTTTATTGAGATATAATTTATTTAAATCAGTTATTTCGAGTTCTCCTCTGGCAGAAGGTTTAAGATTTTTTGCTTTTTCAACCACATCGTTAGAATAATAATATAAGCCTGTTACGGCATAATTTGATTTTGGTTTTTGTGGTTTTTCTTCAAGACTGACAACTTTTCCGTTTTTGTCAAATTCTACTACACCGTAACGCTCGGGGTCTTTTACATAATAACCGAAAACAATGGCGCCAGATTGAATTTGAGTAGCTTCTTTCAAAATATTTCTTAATCCGTATCCATAAAAAATATTATCACCAAGCACCATACAAACATTATCTTTTTCAATAAATTTTTCACCAATAATAAATGCCTGAGCCAATCCATCGGGAGATGGTTGTTCTTTGTAAACAATTGATATTCCTAATTGAGAACCATTTCCAAGTAAATCTTTATAAAGATGTAAATCTTTAGGAGTTGAAATAATTAGAATTTCTTTAATCCCCGACATCATTAAAACCGATAACGGATAGTATATCATTGGCTTATCGTAAATCGGAATAATCTGTTTTGAAATTGTTTGTGTAATTGGATAAAGCCTTGTGCCTGAACCTCCGGCTAAAATAATTCCTTTCATGTGTTACTATTTTATATTACGTTCATATTTAATTATTTCATTGTTTGTAAACTTCAAAAGTTTCCAAAACTTTTGAAGTTTGGTTTCACAATTAAAGGTTTAATGATTTTTTAAAATAGTTAATTGTTTGTTGAAGTCCTTCTTCAAGAGGGATTTTTGGGTTCCAGTTATTAAGTTCTTTTTTTGCTATTGTAATATCTGGTTTGCGTTGAGTTGGGTCATCTTCGGGAAGCGGCATAAAAATAATTTCTGATTTTGATTTGGTAAGTTTAATAATTTTTTGGGCAAGTTCAAGTATTTTGTATTCACCTGGGTTTCCAATATTTACAGGTCCAGTAAACTTATCGCGGGTTCCCATCATGCGTATCATGCCTTCAACCAAATCGGAAACATATTGAAAACTGCGGGTTTGAGACCCATTACCAAAAACCGTAAGAGGTTTATTTTTAAGTGCCTGGACTATAAAATTTGAAACCACCCGCCCGTCGTTTGGGTGCATACGAGGACCGTAAGTATTAAAAATTCTTATGATTTTAATTTTTACGGTATTTTGTTTATTGTAATTTATAAAAAGTGATTCGGCACAACGTTTTCCTTCATCGTAACATGAGCGAATTCCGATTGGATTCACATTTCCCCAATATGATTCAGGTTGCGGATGAACATCGGGGTCGCCATAAACCTCACTGGTTGATGCCTGTAAAATTTTTGCATGAATGCGCTTTGCCAAACCAAGCATATTTATTGCACCCATTACCGAAGTTTTAATGGTTTTTATTGGATTATACTGATAATGAACGGGCGAAGCAGGGCAGGCGAGATTGTAAATTTCATCAACTTCAAGAAAAATTGGCATCGTAACATCGTGTCTTATCAATTCAAAGTATGGATTGCTAAGTAAATGTGCTATATTTTGTTTTGAACCTGTAAAATAATTGTCAAGACATATAACTTCGTTTCTCTCATTTAATAATCTTTCGCAAAGGTGAGAGCCAATAAAACCTGCGCCACCGGTTACTAATATTTTTTTCATGTTTATCTAATTTTTAATATTTGTTTTTCATTTCTGTATCAATTATTTAATTAAAGAATTTGTAAATACTCTAATGTTTCGCTTGAATAAATTATTTGTATTTTTTATTTTTAAATAATTCGTGAATATGTTCTTTTATTATACTCCTAAATTCATCCGGTGTATAACCATTTTTCCAACCCCCTTCAAATTCTTTGTCAAACTCACTTTCTTCAATTGCTCCTGCTTGCTGTAAAAGATATAAAGATTCAGGATGTTTTTTTTAAATTAAAACGTGCATAAGCCGGACATCCATTCCTGTCCTTTTTAATTTGAATACCTGCAATTCGTGTCATAATTTTTATATTTTTGTTTCCGGTACAAATATAGGAATAAATTCGCTTAATGCACTATCTTTTGACGAAACATACCAATCGTAACCATTTCTATATAAAGATGCTTAAAATTGCTTATGTATAAACTATTGTTTGGCTATTGTAATATTTTTTAAAAAGATTATTGTTCATTTCTGAATTTATAAATTGTTAGTTTATAATTGGTTTTCTGCCAATTGAGTAATACGTCCAACCTGAATCTTTCATTTCGTTTGGTTCGTATATGTTCCGACCGTCAAAAATAATTTTGTTTTTCATAATTCTTTCCATGATTTTGAAATTAGGTGAGCGAAATTCGGTCCATTCAGTTATAATAATAAGTGCATCAACATCAAGGAGTGCATCAAAAGGGTCTTTAGCGTATTTAATTACATCACCAATTTTTCTGCGGGTTTCTTCCATAGCAACCGGGTCATAAGCAATTACTTTTGCACCTGCACTGAGTAATTTTTCAATAACAGTTAGAGAAGAAGCTTCACGCATATCGTCGGTGTTAGGTTTAAAAGAGAGTCCCCAAATTGCAAATGTTTTACCTTTTAAATTACCTTTAAAATGCTTATTGGCTTTATTAAACAAAACTTCTTTTTGACGTTTGTTCACATCTTCAACAGCTTTTAAAATTATTAACGAATGTTTATTTTCTTCAGAAATTTTAATTAATGCTTTTACATCTTTAGGAAAACAAGACCCGCCATAACCTGCACCGGGGTATATAAATTTATTCCCAATGCGACTGTCGCTTCCAATGCCTTTTCTTACCATATTAACATCGGCACCCACAATTTCGCAAAGATTGGCAATATCATTCATAAAACTTATTTTGGTAGCGAGCATAGAGTTGGCAGCATATTTTGTCATTTCTGCCGAAGGAATATCCATAAAAATAATAGGATGATTATTTAATAAGAATGGTTTATAAAGGCGACGCATTATTTTTTCAGATTCTTTGTTTTCAATTCCAATTACAATACGGTCGGGTTTTAAAAAATCGTCAATAGCATTGCCTTCTTTTAAAAATTCGGGGTTTGAGGCTACATCAAAAGGAATATTTACGTTTCTTTTATCTAATTCTTCCTGAATAGCAGTTTTAACTTTTTTTGCTGTTCCGATGGGAACTGTACTTTTAGTTACAATTACCATGTAATTTTCTATGTATTGTCCAATTTCGCGGGCAACAGCTAAAACATACTGAAGGTCGGCGCTGTCGTCTTCATCGGGAGGGGTTCCAACTGCACTAAAAATTACTTCAACATCTTTAAGCGAATCTTTTAAATTTGTGCTAAAACTCAATCTGCCTTTTTCAACATTTCGGTTAACCATTTCTTTTAAACCAGGCTCCCAAATAGGAATAATACCGTTTTTAAGTTTAGTAATTTTCTCAACATCAATGTCCACACAGGTTACGTCAATACCTGTTTCGGCAAAGCATGCTCCTGTAACTAAACCTACGTAACCTGTTCCAACTACTGAAATCTTCATTTTAAAGTATTTTTATTATTTTTTCTTAATTTTTGATAAAAAATATTAAAGTACACAAACGACAAAAGATTTTACATTAATTTTCGTTATTATAAAGAAAGTAAAATATTTCTTTGAAAAAGTTAAATACGTAACTCTATGTTAATCAAGGAAAATATAATTTATTAAATCTTTTGTAACTTTATTACAAATGTAACGTATAAAATTAAAATTTCAATTAAAGGTATTGAATTTCATTTTAACAAATCGTAAATTTGCAAAAAATATGAGGCTAAATATATGAGACAATTAAAAATCACAAAATCAATCACCAATCGCGAGAGTGCATCGCTTGATAAGTATTTGCAAGAGATTGGTAAAGAGCAATTAATAACAGTTGAGGAAGAAGTAGATCTTGCTCAGAAAATAAGAAAAGGTGATAAGTTGGCGTTAGAAAAGCTTACGCGTGCAAATCTCAGGTTTGTAGTTTCAGTTGCCAAACAGTATCAGAATCAAGGGTTAAGTTTGCCCGATTTAATAAACGAAGGGAATCTTGGTTTAATTAAAGCAGCCGAAAAATTTGACGAAACACGTGGTTTTAAATTTATTTCTTACGCGGTTTGGTGGATTCGTCAATCAATTTTACAGGCTTTGGCAGAACAATCAAGAATTGTTCGCTTACCTTTAAATCAGGTTGGTTCGCTAAATAAAATTAATAAAGCGCTTTCAAAATTTGAACAGCAAAATGAACGTACACCTACACCCGATGAACTTGCTACAGTACTTGAAGTTTCAAAAGAAAAAATAGTTGATACACTTCGCGTTTCGGGCCGTCATATTTCTATGGATGCTCCTTTTATTGATGGTGAAGCTAACAGCCTTATTGACGTTATTGAAAATAAAGATTCTCCTGTTGCTGATTGCAGATTAATAAACGAATCGCTTAGCCGCGAAATACAAAGAGCACTTGCTACTTTAACTGAACGCGAACGCGATATTATCCGTTATTTCTTCGGAATATCTTGTCCTGAAAAGACTTTAGAAGAAATAGGCGACAAATTTGCACTTACCCGCGAAAGAGTGCGTCAGATTAAAGAAAAAGCTATTCGCCGCTTACGCCACACAAGTCGCAGCAAGCTTTTAAAACAATTTTTAGGGTAATTTCTAAATATCAAAGAAAAAGGCGAACAATAAGTTCGCCTTTTATATTTATTACGCTTTAGGTTTACTCTATCATTGTCATTCTTTAAACAGCAACTTTTTGCCCATTTTGCATTAATGTAACTAACGTTTCGGACTTCGTAATATGTTGATAACTAACGACATAATGTTAATAAGTAATTAGAAAAACACTTGCATAATTCGATGTAATTTATTTATTTTGAATTAATTATAAACAAAATAACATAAATTAT
>PCSS01000172.1:0-2151 GCA_002771395.1 Bacteroidetes bacterium CG23_combo_of_CG06-09_8_20_14_all_32_9
TTGTGCGTCAGTGTAAAAAGCCGACCCGCAAATGGCACATTTGGTTTTGCCCAACATCCCGATAGCTATCGGGACCGACCCTTCGCGAAACCAAAAGAGCCATTTTTTGCCAACGCACGGACAGATTAATAGAATTAAAAAAGTAACTTTGTAGGATAAAATTTGAATATGACATATTACGATAGAATAAGAGAATTAACTAAAACAGTTCCAATAACTTTGGTTGACTTTGGACTGCCAAGAGACCCAGCGAGAACCCCGACACAGGCATCATCTAACTTCATTACCAATAAGGAGCAAGGTGATTGGGCAGAAAACTTGATTTTCAGAGCAATCAATGAAACATCAAAAAAATTTGCAGCAATAAAATATGGTAAGTCTGACGACTTAGTTGCGGGTGAAGATGGATTTGATACCTTTTATCAAGAATTTCAAAATGAACTTGACACAATCGGGAAAAGACCTGACCTGCTAATTTTCAAACGAGAAGATTTTATTGATGAATTAGGATATGACGTTAGCCAAGTTCCTCACCATACAATAACAGAGTATGTGAAAAAAGCAATTGCAGGTATTGAAGTTAGGTCAAGTGCATTTTTAATTGACAAGTATGAAGAAGCTATGCAAGTTCGGACAGAGAAATTCTGCCAAATTGCATTGCAGACGAGAGATTATATTCTTGCAGAATTTCAAGAAGAATTAAATCATCCATCGAGACAAGCATATATTGATTTACTTCAAAACATTACCCCTAAAACACTTTCTGTAACGGATTTTAGAGTTCCAAGTTGGAGTTCAACGGAAAGATTATCTGAGCTTAAAAGCCATTTCAGAACCCTTAAAGATGCTATTAAGCAAATTCAAAAGAGAGATTACCTATCAATAACGCCAAAAGTTGAAGACATCAAGGTAGTTTACAAGTGGATAGAGACCTTTAATGTTCCACATTTTTACTTTCAAGTTTTTTTTGACAAGGTTTATGGAATTTCTTTTGAGCAAATACTTTCAATAATTTCTGATTCAAATAACGAAGGTATTATTTTCTCAGTTGAGACTGATACCAAAAATCAGAATAAAACCACTATTAAAATCAATTCTAAATCGGGAATACCGATTGCTTCAAAAGTTGATGAACCCATCCACGAAAGCGTTAGAAAAGAAATGGACAGGGGACGACTTTTATTTTATGTAACCTTCAAAGGCGGAACGGCATATCTTGATGTTGATAATTTGATAAACATTCTTGGCATTGATATAAAAGAGTTCTAATGATCGAATTAAAAGACATATCGTTAGCAACAAATAATCAGGTTGAACAAAGCTACTCTAAATTAATTCCTTTAGAGCATAGGAGAAAATTTGCCCAATTTTTCACACCTTTTCAGTTGGCATCATTAATGGCTGATTGGCTATTAGGAAACCAAAACCTAAATACAGTTTTGGAGCCAGCTTTCGGGCTTGGCGTTTTTTCAAGAGCCTTATTAAGCAAGAAATCCGAGCTTTCGATTAAAGGCTTTGAAGTTGACGAAACAATTTATTCAGAAGCAAAAGAGATTTTTTGCGATATTCACAAGGTTGACATTCATCTGGAAGATTATATGTTCAACGATTGGAACAATAAGTATGACGGCATCATTTGCAACCCACCATATTTTAAGTTCCACGATTATGACAATAAAACAATCTTAATCGAAATTGAAAAAAGGCTAAAAATTAAACTAAGTGGCTTTACCAACCTTTACACACTTTTTTTACTAAAGTCCATTTATCAGTTAAATTCTAACAGCCGACTTGTCTATATAATTCCTTCTGAGTTTTTAAATTCAGATTATGGAAAACTTGTAAAATCTGCTTTAATAAAAAACAAAATTCTAAGACATATTATCGTTTTCGACTTTGAAGAAAATGTTTTTGATGATGCCTTAACAACGGCTTGTATTCTTTTGTGTTCTAATGATGAAAACTACCAAGAAGTAAAGTTTTCAACCATCAAAAAACTTGATGAATTGGAAACTGTCAAAACCTACATCTCAACTTATCCTGTTCATAGTGTTGATATTTCGACATTTACCTATAATAACCTTGACCCAAAAATTAAGTGGCGTAAATACTATCAAACACAAAACGGAATCAGATATAGAAATTTAATTC
>PCSS01000172.1:2191-3095 GCA_002771395.1 Bacteroidetes bacterium CG23_combo_of_CG06-09_8_20_14_all_32_9
ATTTTTTCACAATAGAGAAATTTAATAGATTAGTAAATGCTGACAGACAAGCATATTTATTAAACGCTATTGGTGCTAAGGACGAGAAAGTAACGAATTATATTGAAATTGGTAAAAAAACAGGCATTGACAAAAAATACTTAACCGCTTGTAGAACACCTTGGTATTCATTAGAAAATCGTCCACCCTCTCCGATTTGGGTTTCTGTGTTTAACAGAAGCGGACTGAAGTTCATAAGAAATGAAGCAAATATTTCCAATCTGACTACATTTCATTGTGTTTATCCTATTCAGACCAGTTTGTTCGACAATGTAAATATTGATATTCTATTTGCATATTTATTGACAGATGTTGCAAGAGGGATATTTGAAGACAATCGTAGGGAATATGGTAACGGACTTCAAAAATTTGAGCCTAACGACCTTAACAAAGCAATGATGCTTGACCTAACGCTACTCTATAAGAATACAGAAAATGAAATAATGAACTTATATATTAAATATAGAGAAACCGTATTGAACCAATCACCTGCCGATAGTTTATTGAACAGCATCAACGAAATCTTTAAAAGCAAATATACCCAATGCTAAACAGCCACACACAGTGCCAAGTCGCACAAGCCTACCCGCAAACCAAAACTTGGCACAGAGTGTGTCTACCCAACTGCACGTCCAAAACGACCGACAAACAAACAGACGAAGAAGAACACCGAACGCACAACAGCGTGTATGTGGCAATAGCGGATGAAGTGGTGAATCGAAGGTCTGTACTTTTAATTAACTTTGTGCTAAACGGAAAGGAAAGTGCTTCTAATCCGCTACTGCACATACACGTAAACCGTTACCGCTAATAAGTAAAAAGACCGCAACCTTGACAATTTTAAGCAAATGACTGACTATTTTCG
>PCSS01000026.1:0-808 GCA_002771395.1 Bacteroidetes bacterium CG23_combo_of_CG06-09_8_20_14_all_32_9
TCTGACAATGATTTGAATTTTATAACTGCCTGTGATATTCCTTTTATGAATATTCCATATATCCAACACATGTTAAACATAGCTTCAGATTCAGATATTGTTATGCCTGTTTCGGGTAACAACAGATACGAAACACTTTTTGCTGTTTATAACAAAAGCATTGTTAACGCTGCCGAAGATATTTTAAAAAATAACAAAAAAAGAATTATCGAACTATTTAATAAGGTTCACGTTACTTATATTGACATAAATAGTAATGGATGGTATCAGAACCTAAATACAAAACAAAATTATTTAAGTTTTATTCAAAGGCAATTGCAAATTTCAACTATACTAAAAACAGGATAAATCCGATAGCTATCGGATTGTACAAGCTCGGTATTGTTCCTTTAAATTAATTAGCTCATAACATAGCAATGTAACAATGAAACAATAGTTATTAGTATTCTCTATACCTTTAAACCAATTATAATGTATAATTTTACCCCACGCACAGTGTAATATTGTGAGTAAATTCGTGGCAAAAAGACTTCTGCGTAAGTCCTATTTTATTGACAAATATTGCTAAATAACATCATTTAACCCGCTTATTAATATCATATTTAAAAATATTATTTATTTACTTTACAAAATTATTTATAAAACTTGTTCAAATGAAAATTAACTTTTTAAAATTTGCTATTGTATTAATTACTATTATTTTTAGTAATAATGCGTATTCTCAAAAAATAATTTGTACAGATTGTCACGAAAATCTGATTTCAAATTCTGTTCATAATAAAATAGTGAAATGTTCCGATTGCCATAA
>PCSS01000026.1:825-2971 GCA_002771395.1 Bacteroidetes bacterium CG23_combo_of_CG06-09_8_20_14_all_32_9
TCTGCAAAAACAGTCAATTGTACTAATTGTCATGCTGCGTTAAATAAACAAATGAATAATGATGTTCATATAAACATCATGAATGTTGATGAGAAAAAAGCTCCAACTTGTAAGACATGTCATGGCACCCATCAAATTAAATCACCATCAAAAGTTGAAAACAAACAAAAAACATATTGTAGTAAATGTCATAAAACTGAAGTGCTAAAATCAATTTATCACTCAAATAAAGGGGAAAATGAAAGTTGTAACAAATGTCATAATGAAATACTTCACAAATCTGAATTAGAAAAATCTGTTCACAGTAAACTAAGTTGCTCTAATTGCCATAGTTATGTTGTAAACAATATAGATAATCATAAAAAAGCCCCAAAAGATGGTATTTTGGCAGATTGTTATCTTTGTCATAGCGACATTGCAAAAGAACATAAAGAAAGTATTCATGGGTTATCGTTAACTGAAGGAATAAACGAAGCTGCACAATGCTGGGATTGTCACGGTTCGCATAGTATAGTTACTATAACAAATAAAAACAGTTTAATATATCCAACCAATTTAGTTAAAACTTGCGGTAAGTGCCACGACAACCCTGAATTTATTAAAAAACATTCATTTGCTGTAAAAATGCCAGGCAAAATGTATTCTAAAAGTATTCATGGCGAAATAGTTGCAAGCGGAAAAGATGCAGCAACGTGTATTACCTGTCACGGCTCACATGATATTAAAAACAGGATTCAGGAAGGTTCGAAAATTGCAAGTGTGAATATTCCAAATACTTGCGAACAATGCCATAAAAAAGTAGTTGACGAATATAAACAATCAATTCATTGGATTGCTGTAAAAAAAGGAGTTCGTGAATCACCATCGTGTAACGATTGTCATAGCGAACACAGCATGCAAGCAATAAATCCATCAAATAAAAGAGAAGCAATAAAAAGGATACAATCTAACACATGCTTACAATGTCATCAAAACTTGTTACTTTCTGAAAGATATGGACTTTCGAGCAATAGTGCTGGAAATTATGAGGATAGCTATCATGGATTAGCATCATTGAGAGGAGATAAAAATGCAGCGATGTGTGTTGATTGTCACGAAGTTCATAAAATATTACCTAAAGACAATCCTGCATCATCAATAAATAAAAACAATATTGTAAACACTTGTAAAAAATGCCATAAAAACGCAACGGATATTTTTGCAAATAGTTACTCTCACGTAAGTCAGGTCGCTTCAGCAAAAAATATCGAAGATATTATTAAAACTATTTATATTTGGTTAATTGTTATTGTAGTAGGATGGATGTTTTTACACAATTTAGCAATTTTATTTCACGAAATAGTAGTAAGGTATAAAAAATCAAAAACTGAAATTAGAATCCCGCGTTTTACAAAAAACGAATTATTTCAACACACAGTTTTACTTACATCATTTATTGTTTTAGCAATTACAGGATTTCAGTTGAAATATCCCGATAGTTGGTTTGGAAGGGGATTGTATGCTTTAGGCTTTGATGAAGTAATTCGTCAGTGGGTACATAGAATTTCAGCAGTTATAATGATAGCATTATCTGTTTATCATGCAATATATTTAATAATAACTTCAAGGGGAAGAGATGTCTTAAAAGGACTATTCCCAAAAATCAGCGACATTTATCAAGCAATAAATAATATGTTGTTTTATATACATTTAAAAAAGAAACAGCCGGAATTCGACAATTATAATTATATGGAAAAACTTGAATACTGGGCATTAATATGGGGAACATTAATAATGGGAATTACCGGGCTTATACTTTGGTTCCCAACAATTGTAGGAACTTGGGCTCCAGTATGGTTAATTAAAGTTAGTCAGATAATACATTTTTATGAAGCAATTTTAGCAACTTTAGCTATAATAATTTGGCACTGGTTTTTTGTTATTTTTCACCCAAGCGAATATCCATTAAATTTTGTAAGTATTAATGGAACAATGCCTGTAGTACATTATAAAGAAGAACATAAGCTAAAATTTTACAATGTAATAGTTGAATGGCTTGAAGTTAAAAAAGGGATTAGAAACTCTAAAAAACAAAATAACTTTACAAAACTATTTGTTTCATCAATCGAAAAAAATGGAATTACAATGGATGCATTTGTGCAAAATG
>PCSS01000153.1:0-591 GCA_002771395.1 Bacteroidetes bacterium CG23_combo_of_CG06-09_8_20_14_all_32_9
TTTCAGCTACCTCACAAAATATTAAATTTATTTCCAAAACAGTTGACACTAACCGAGTTGTTAGCTGGTATTGGGATTTTGGTGACAGTACTTTTTCAAATCTTCAAAACCCAAAACATCAATATTTGCAAAATGGAATATATATCGTATGTTTAACAATATACACATACGATAGTTGCGAAAATACTTTTTGCGATACCATAAAAGTAGGTCCAACCAGCAGTTATTACTCAATTTCAGGTAATGTGAATGCAGGTAATGCACTTTTACCTTCAGGGGTTGTTTTATTAATTGATAAAGACAATAATTATAAAGCTAAAAGATATTGTTTAGTAAATAACGGTCATTATGAGTTTTACCAGGTACAAGCTGGTAATTATATTATTTATGCAATACCAAATTTTAATATTGATATTAATTATTACCCAACTTATTTACCCACATATTTAGGTGATAAAACTAAATGGCAAGATGCAACTGGTTTTACGGTTGCAAGTTCACTTGATAATCAAAATATAAATTTAAAATGTAATACCGATATTTTATATGGACCCGATACCATTACAGGAAATATTAAAATATTAGATGCAA
>PCSS01000153.1:610-1286 GCA_002771395.1 Bacteroidetes bacterium CG23_combo_of_CG06-09_8_20_14_all_32_9
ATTAATTTAGAAATAGCTCCAAATGTTCCTGTAATATTATTAAATTCTGATGATGAACCAATCAGATTTGTTATGACTGACAGCACTGGTAGTTTTTTAATAAAAAATTTACCAATTAAAGTTTATAAAGTTGCACCAGAAAAGGCAGGGTTGGTAACTATACCTGCAATTATTGATTTTACTGCAACGGCATCAAATATTATAAATACAAATCTTTTTATTGCTACCTCTAATATTTACAGCTATGTTTCCGAAAATAATTATTCTGAAACTATTAATGAAATTTCAATTTTTCCAAATCCGGTTAAAGACTACGTAAATATTAGTATAATTTTAAAGCAATCAATTTCTTTTACAGTATCAATTCAAAATATTGAAGGAAAAACATTACAAAATAATTCTTTTAAAGATTCCCGAAATATAACTTTGCCAGTAAATAATTTATTATCCGGAATTTATTTCATTAAAATTCAGTTTGCTCAGCGTGTGCCTGTAATTAAAAAAATAGTTATTCAATAATTTTATTTATGCGAATTAAGCGATAAATCCGATAGCTACCAACTCTAAAAGTCCCGTAGAGCATACATATTGGTAGAAACAAATAACATCCACCATACAAATGCCGTAGGCATGTTCTATTTTAAATTATTTCGTTCCTACGGAACTATAATTTGGT
>PCSS01000153.1:1308-3280 GCA_002771395.1 Bacteroidetes bacterium CG23_combo_of_CG06-09_8_20_14_all_32_9
ATCTTTTCACATTAAATTTCTTAAATTTCTGTTAAGATTTTTGAAATCCTTATCTTTACACTACCAAATAAAAAGAAATGTCAATATTATTTCACGATATTATTTTTGGTCCTGTTCGCAGTCGAAGATTAGGTTATTCGCTTGGAATTAATTTATTGCCAACTAATTCAAAGATTTGTAGTTTTAATTGTATTTATTGCGAGTGTGGCTGGACACCTGTGAATACACCGTTATCAAAATTTAATTCAAGAAAAGATATTTTTTCTGAATTAGAAATTCGTTTAATTGAAATTAAAAATAACAACGAACCTCTTGATGTTATTACTTTTGCTGGTAATGGTGAACCTACATTGCACCCTGAATTTAGTGAAATTGTGGACGATGTTATATTATTACGAAATAAATATTTTCCCGAAAAAAAAATTGCTGTTTTAAGTAATGCAACAAAGCTTGGAAATGCAAAAATTTTAGAATCTTTAAGAAAGATTGATTTACCAATTTTAAAATTAGATTCTGCTATCGAAAGTACTTTCAGAATAATTAACAATCCACCTTCAAAATTCGATTTTAATAAATACATCAATAATTTAAGCAATTTTAAAGATAAAATTATTGTTCAAACAATGTTTTTGCGTGGCGAAATTAACGGACAAAAGTTTGATAACACTACTGAAATTGAATTGAATGAGTGGTTAAAAATTGTAAAACCTTTAAATCCTGTTAATGTTATGATATACTCAATTGACCGTGAACCACCTGCAAAAAATTTAGTTAAAATTTTACCCGATGAATTGAAACTAATAGCAGGCAAGTTAAAAGCTCATAATTTAAATGTAATGACAGCTTTCTGATTTTTGAAAAGGAAATTAAATATATTGGTTTGTCCCCTCAACTGGGGACTTGGTCATGCCAGTCGCGATATTCCTATAATATCGGAATTTGTAAAACGTGAGCATAATGTTATTATTGCTGGCAGCGAAAACCCGATAGAAATTATAAGAACGGAATTTCCTAATTTGAAATTTGTTAAATTTAGTGGTTTTAATATCTCTTATCCTAATAATGGTTCATTTGTTTTTTATTTTTTATTACGAATAAGGGTATTGTTATGGAGAATTTTCAAAGAACACATACAATTAAAAAAAATAATTATTGAACAAAAAATTGATGTAGTTATTTCTGATAATCGTTATGGGTTGTGGAATAAAAATGTTTATTCAATATTTATTACACATCAAATTAATATTAAAATACCTATTAAATGTAAATTGTTAGAACATATTGTTAATAGTATAAATCATTATTTTATAAATAAATACGATTTATGCTGGGTTCCCGATTTTGAAAAACCCCCATTTTTAGCGGGTGAACTGTCGCATAAAAAAAACAAACTAAAGAATATTGCTTATACTGGACTTCTTTCAAAGTTTTTAAACTATCCTGCCCCAAAAAATAACAATGAGAAAAAATTCGAGATAGTTGCCATTATTAGTGGCCCCGAACCACATCGAACATTTTTCGAAAACATTTTAACAGTGCAGTTTCAAACTATAAAAAAGAGTTGCTTAATAGTAAATGGAACTCCTTTAAAAATAACCAAAACGAATGTAATAGGGAATGTTGAAATTGTATCGCATTTATCTACAAACGATTTGTATAATGTTATAAATAATTCTAAATATATTGTCAGTCGTGCCGGATATACAACTATTATGGATTTAATTGCTTTAAAACGAACGGCAATATTAGTGCCTACTCCTGGACAAACCGAACAGGAATATTTAGCCGACTATTATTCGGAAAAGAAAATGTTTCTGAAAATGATTCAAAAGAAATTTGATATTAATGAAGCATTAAAAAATATTAACAAATACTCTCCAATAATTTATAATGAAAATTGCAATTTGTTAAATAAAGAGATTGATAAAATTGAAAAACAATTAATTTATACATGAAACGTTTTTGGTTTTTA
>PCSS01000095.1:0-6706 GCA_002771395.1 Bacteroidetes bacterium CG23_combo_of_CG06-09_8_20_14_all_32_9
TCCCTGGGTTGTTGTTAGCACAGCAGAACAGTTTTTTACTTACACAGAACGAGAAGTTTTATGTTGATGCTTATACTGCTTCAACCGACAGTTTTTTTCACACAACGTTTAAACCGCTTGTAAAATCAACAATTTCAGGATATTCAGAAATTGATAAAAGAATTTTTAGAGATGGCAGCGATAGCATTTTTATTGCAAAGAAAAAACACACGTGGTTTTGGAAAAAACTTTTAACCGAAGATTTAATTGAAGTTGAGCAAGGGAAATTTCATCTTTCAATTAATCCTGTATTAAATTTCGAGTATGGAAAAGATTCTACTAATCGTTTTGCTGTAAACTCAAGAGGTCTGATTATTTTGGGTGATCTTTCTGATAAATTTTCATTTACAACCGGTGTTCTTGAAACCCAGGCATTTCCCGAAAAGTATATTTCCAATTACCTGACTGCAAAAAGCGTTGTACCGGGACAGGGACGGATAAGGATTTTTAAGAAAACCGGTTACGATTATTCATATTCCTTTGGAAATATTTCTTACAGTCCGTCAAAGCATTTTAATTTTCAACTTGGACACGGAAAACAATTTGTAGGTGATGGTTATCGTTCACTTTTGCTCAGCGATGTACCGTTTTATTATCCTTACTTTCGCACCACAACCACTTTTAAACGAATTCAATATGTAAATTTATGGACTGCTTTTCAGGAAGTAAGACCTTATGATAACCGAACTTTGGTTTACCAACGCAAGCACGGTTCTTTTACATTTCTTAATTTTCTGATTTCAAAAAAAACACAAATTGGTCTTTTCGAAGCGGTTATTTTTCAAACTACCGACAGCGCAACAAATAACAAAGTGCCTGTTGATATTCTTAATCCTGTAATAGGCTATCGTACTTTGCAATACGGATTAAGATATAAACACAATACATTAGTTGGGATTACTGCTAAAGTTGACATTGAAGAACAATTAAGCTTATATGGACAATTTGTTTTAGATGATATAAAACGAAATAATGAACCGGGAAATTTTCATAATAGATTTGGTTATCAAGCCGGCTTGAAAATGTTGGAACCTTTTAATATTCATAATTTATTTTTATTAACAGAGTACAATACCGTTCGACCTTTTACTTATTCAGCAACTTCCGAACATCAAAATTATTCAGCATATAACGAACCCCTTGCTCATCCATTAGGTGCAAATTTTAAAGAACTTATTTTTTTATGTAAATATAATTTTAAAGATGCTTTTATTCAACTGAAATTTGTTTCTGCGTTTTTTGGTAATGAATCCATTCCCGGGCAGGTAGTCCCTTATGATACAACAGGTCATAATATATTTCAATCTTATTCAGGAACTATAAGCGAAAATAGTTTTAAAACCGGAAATGGAATCTCAACAAATGTTAAAAATCTAAATATTGAATGTGGAATCACCATTAATCAAAAAAACCGCTTACAATTAGTTGCAGGAGCGCATTACAGAACTTATTCCAATACTCCTAACACAAGCTATTATTACGTTGCTTTAAAAACCTCCATTTCCAATTTGTACTACGATTTTTAGAAAAAAACTATTCACAATACATTGTATACTTCAATCGGGGACAACTTACTTATTAAAGTTGGCAGTTGGCAGTCCTGCCTATTGCCGCTTGTTAAAGAAACGCATTTTTGATATTGAGCATGCCGAAATATGCCCGTTCAAAGTATAAATAACCCGGCAAAACATAAAATCTTTTATCAAAAGGGAATAATTTGAGTTTTACCTTTCTTGCCTCCCCTCTCCAATTGGAGTGAGGTTATAAAGAAATAAAAACTCAAATTATAACATATAATAGTATATTTATCGTTTTTAAAGTAAATTGCAACAATATTTCAGCAATGGTAAAAAAATATTTTATACGGTTTTTTATTGGTTTTGCCTTATGTGTTTTGGTTCTGATTGGCACAGGTATAATAATTACCGTAGTTTATGGTGACAATATAAAGCAATACTTCATTTCAAAAATAAATAATTATCTTAATATCGAAATTAAGGTTGGAAGCGTTGACTTTTCGATTTTTCAAAAGTTTCCCGATGCGTGCATTAATTTTCACAATGTAGTTGCAATGTCAGCTACAGGCTTTGAAAAAAAAGAATTTAAAAAAATAAATACCGATACGTTTCTTATTTCCAAAGATGTTTATTTGCAATTTAATATTTTCGATGTTTTCAACAAAAAGTACAATATTAAAGCCATTCATATTGACGATGGATACGCCACAATATTAATTGATACTAAAGGTGGCGACAATTATCATTTCTGGAAAAAGACTGAAGACAGCGACACAACTGCTTTTAAACTCAATTTAAGAGATGTAAGACTTTCGCATTTTGCAATTCATTTTTACAATAAAGCTCAAAACCTTGAGGTTAAATGCTCCACTCCCGATTTTTCGGTTTCGGGTAAATTTAATGACGAAAAATACGAATTGAAAACTTACGGAGATTTGAAAATCATCAAATTTACTGTTGATAAAGTAAATTATATTAAGTCCGATGCAATTTCGTTAAAACTGAAATTTGATGTAAACAACAACAAATTTACAGTAAAAAGTGGCAGAATTACTCTTAATAATCTCGCTTTTGATATTTTTGGCGGTTATTCTTATTCCGGCAATAAAATTGATTTGCAAATAAAAGGTAAAGACATTGACATCGGCTCGTTTTTATCTGCTTTACCCGAAAATGTTCAACAAAATTTTCAGGGATTTTCAAGCAGCGGAACTTTTTACTTTAATACCAAAATAAAAGGCGAAATAAACTACGAAAAAACTCCTGTAATAACCTCTGCATTTGGTATAGAGCATGCCACTATTGAACAAAAGAAGTCGGGAGTGAAATTAAATAATGTTTTTGCAAAAGGTAGTTTTTCAAATGGCGATAAACACAGTGCACAAACCTCCTGTTTAAGTCTCGATACAATTTTTGCAACCTTTAATAAAAGCAAATTTTCTGGCAATTATTCGGTTAAAAATTTTGCAAATCCACATATAGAGCTAAAAATTACCGGTGATTTTGAATTATCTCAAATAAAAGATTTTTTTAGCATAGATACTTTAAAAATAATTGATGGAAAAATGACTGCCGATTTTTCTTTTTCGGGAAATGTTTCGGGCCTTTCCAGAATTACAGCCGCCGATTACCGCAAAGCACACACACAGGGAAATGCTATACTTAAGAATGCAAAAATGCAATTTGCCGGAAGTAATAACGAGTTTACTGATATTAATGCAGGATTTACATTTCATAACAATGATATACGAATTGACAGTCTTTCGTTTTTAATGAACAAACACGATTTTACTATTTCGGGATATTTTAATAACCTGCTCGCTTATTTTATGCTTAATAACGAACCTCTTGAAATTGAAGCCCGCATCCATTCAAAATATATTGACCTTAAAAAACTTCTGTCATCAACTGATGAAAATGGAAGTTCAGGAATTGTTCTGCCTCAGAATATTAAATTAGCCGCTAATATTTTTGTTGATAATCTTGATTACGGAAAATTTTCGGCAAAACAAGCATCAGGCTTTATCGAAATAAACGACAATACATTAACTTTTACTTCTGTTGTTCTCGATGCTTTAAGCGGAACTATTCGTACCGACGGTGCATTACGAATAACACCACAAAAAAATGTCATTTTACAGGCCACATCTATTCTTAAAAACATTAATATTAATCAATTGTTTTATGCTTTCGGGAATTTTGGACAAACATTTATTCTTGACAAACATTTAAAAGGGCTTGTAAATGCCAATATTACAGTGTCTTCGGAATGGAATAACAAATTAGAACTTGACCAGGAGAAACTTATTGCAACTTGCTCGATGCAAATAAATAATGGCGAACTAATAAATTTTGAACCAATGTTCCAACTCTCCAAATATATCGCCCTTGATGAACTTAAACACATTAAATTTGCAAGTTTAACTAACGAAATTCTAATTAAAAACAGAAAAGTTATTATACCTCACATGTTAATAAATTCGTCAGCTTTTAATATCGAAATAAGCGGCGAACATACTTTTGATAATGTTATTGATTACAAATTAAAAGTTTTGCTTTCTGAAGTGTTATCTAACAAAGCAAAAAAAACTAAAAAAGAGAATGAAGAGTTCGGTTACATAGAAGATGATGGTTTGGGATATACAAGTCTTTTTCTGTCAATAAAAGGGACCGTTGACGATTACAAAATTTCTTACGATACTAAAATGGTAAAAGAGCATATTAAAGAAAATATGAAAAATGAAAAAGAAAATCTGAAAAAAATTCTTAATGAAGAGTTTGGATGGTTTAAAAATGATACTGCATTAGCCAAAAAGAAACAAAAACAGGAAGAACTTAAAAAACCGCAGTTTATGATTCAGTGGGATGAAGATGCCCCCGAAGAAGACCAAAGCGATAAGAAATAATTTGTTACTATTCAGCCCCTGTTCTTCTTAGCCACAGATTTAAAAAAATTGTTTCATTGTTAAATTGTTCCATTGTTGAAAAATAAAAAGTATAGCAATGAAGCAATATAACAATGAAACAATGAAGCAATTTATCTTTACTTTTGCTGCTGAATAGTAACAAATATTGTTACTGTTCGGGTACTAATGAAAAAACTTAAAAAACTTGCCACTAAGGCACAAAGTCACAAAGAAACACGAAGAAATCTTTGTGAAACTTAGTGTCTTGGTGTCTTTGTGGCAAAAATAATCATGCAACCCGAACAGTAACCAAATATTTGACATTAAGTACAAGCAATAGATAGTAAAGTATGTTTTTATTACCCGAAAAAAGAATAGTTGATTTTATAAAAAAGCACCACGTGCTAACACTTGCCACAAAATCTGAAAACGGAGTTTGGTGTGCAAACTGTTTTTACGCTTATATTGAAGAAGAGAATTGTTTGGCTTTTACTTCAGATATTGAAACCCGCCATATATGCGAAGCCATTAAATATCCTTTAGTGGCAGGCTCTATCGTTTTGGAAACAAGTGTGGTGGGAAAAATACAAGGAATACAGTTTCTAGGGATACTTTCAAAGCCCGAAAATGAAAAACTCAGCAAAGTAAAGCAACGCTATCTTTTACGTTTTCCTATAGCAACTTTAATGGATACAACTCTGTGGACACTTGAGCTAACTCACATTAAAATGACTGATAACAGGTTGAGGTTTGGAAAGAAATTGATTTGGAATAAAGAGAGTTGAGTTTGGTAAAGGAATTGACAAAGTTTTAATTAAACATTCAACAACTATGCAATTACAGAGCATTTAAAGTAAAATTTATGAGGTCCGGCGACACAAAGTAATGCTGGACTTTGACCTTGCAAAATTATACGAAGTGCCAACAAAAGCCCTGAAACAGGCAGTAAGAAGGAATATAGAGAGCTTCCCTGATGACTTCATGTTTGAACTGTCCAAAGTTGAGGTTAACATATTGATAGGACAGTATAAGGTCACAAATTGTGACCTTTGACTGGCCATCAATCACATACACCCCCTTTGCCTTTACAGAGCAAGGCGTAGCAATGCTTTCCAGTGTTCTGAAAAGTAAAAAGCCGTTGAAGTAAACATTTCAATAATGAGAGCCTTTGTAATGATAAGGCAGTACGCACTTACTTACTCAGAACTTGCCGGGAAAATCAAAGAACTGGAACAGAAATACGATAAACAGTTTGCCGATGTTTACGAAGCTATGGATTTCCTCATCGGCGAAAAACAAAAACAGATAGACTTTGAGAAAAGAAAAAAGATAGGGTTTAAAAAGGAATAACAAAGCCCTTCAGTACGATGTTCTGAAAGGCTTTATTTATAAGTAGCGAGAGAGAGGCTTGAACTCCCGACCTCATGATTATGAATCGTGCTATCTACTACTTATCATAACGATTTGGTTGAAATTGTTTTTCCTCTGATTTTAAAATTAGAATCCTTTAATTTATATAACGCAACTGGCCAATGTGTATATAATTCCACAAACATCAAAGGGAATAAAATAGTTATCTCCAAAAATATTCTATCTAAGGGTATATATATTTATCAATTATTATTTGATACAGGTATTGAATTGAAAAATAAGTTATTAATCAATTAAACCTTACAATTATGAGAACATTACTTTTGGTCTTATTGGCTTTTTTGAGTGTTGACTCAATTGCTCAGCAGGTTTCATATAATTTTACTTTCAACCAAAGCGACCTGTCTTTCACACAAAATGGCATTTACGATGTCGTGGCTTTAGATAAAGGTGCGTTTATTGATAACGAAGACAATATTGGAAACCCAATGCTTGCTGCACAATCTGTAAATATTTTATTACCACCAAACACAAAAATTTTGAATGTAACTTATAGTGTTAACTCAGAATTGTTATTGCCCGGTAATTATTATTTATATCCTGTGCAACCACCACATTATGCGAATTTTTCAAAACCTCCTGATTTTGTCCCGCCTAATCCTGCGGTTTATGAATCTGCAACTCCTTTTCCCGTGAATAATATTTTAAACTATTCATTACATGGTTTCAGAGAATATAACTATGCTGAAATAACATTTATACCTTTTAATTATATACCTGTAAACAGGGAATTACACTTAATTACGGACATAACACTTATTATAGATTATGTATTTGTTGGCAACATTGAAAAAAGTAAATTGCGTGCTTTCA
>PCSS01000095.1:6769-8762 GCA_002771395.1 Bacteroidetes bacterium CG23_combo_of_CG06-09_8_20_14_all_32_9
AAGGCAATTTCCCCGATAATCAGGCAAGCAGAGACTGGATTAATAATTATATTATTACAGCGGGATTAAATACAATGGCGAATTTAACGCAGATGAATATATCATCTTCTTCTCCATACATTCATGATTCCAGAATTCGCTTTGTGGTGGATAACATATTTTTTTGGAATGATGATTATGGATGGGATATGCAGAATAGTAAAATAAATTCGACTACAGGAAATACACTTTACCAAACTTATGTTATTAATAATCCTTTAGTGTCAAATAAATACCATTCTGTACATGTTTTTTGCGGTTAAAATAATGCAGATAAGGGTGTAGCAAGTGGAATTGGAAATAAAAAATGGACTATTGTTACTGGTCTCTATTATCATTATCCAGGTGGAAATTTTTGGATGCCTGCTAATACAATTCGGCATGAATTAGGACACAACCTTGGTTTATGGCATACTTGGAGCCAATATGACTATTGTGATGACACACCATATAATCAAGGTTGCTGGAATTTAAATGAACCATCAACTAATCCTCTTTGCTCACTTATTACTAATGTAACAAATAATGTAATGGATTACGATCAACTTTGCCAAAGTTTGAAACTTTGGCAAAGTTATTAAAAACCGGAGTTTGCTGTTGTTCACCCTGTTAAATAATTCAAATTTTATGGCAGTATTTTTAATTTTAACAGTATTTAACAGGGTAAATGAGGATTTTAAAATTGAAGTTCAACAAAGAAAAAGCGATTTTTAAAAGTCCCTTTAATATTCCTGCGGCACAAAAGTCTGTTCCTGTTTCGGTGGTCTTACATAATGCTCGTCCGATTTTCTTTCGGGGAGTTTAAATGGTTTTGGTGTTAAATCTTTATAAGGTATTAGCGATAACAAATGACTTATACAATTTAATCTTGCACGGCGTTTATCATCCGCTTCTACAACATACCAAGGCGACTGCCTGATGTCGGTATAAGCGAACATATTATCTTTTGCATGTGAATATTCAACCCATTTATTACGCGATTCAACATCCATAGGACTAATTTTCCAACGTTTAATCGGGTTTTGAATTCTTTCCTGAAAACGCGATTCCTGTTCTTTGTTACTTACAGAAAACCAATATTTTATTAAAATAATTCCCGAACGAATTAACATTCTTTCAAACTCCGGACAAGAACGAAGATACTCTTCGTACTCTTCTTTTGTGCAATATCCCATAACATACTCTACTCCTACCCTATTGTACCAACTCCTGTCGAATAAAACAATTTCGCCACCAGCAGGTAGTTGCGACACATACCGCTGAAAATACCATTGAGTTTTTTCTTTTTCGGTAGGAATGCCAAGTGCTACAACACGGCACACACGCGGATTTAAACATTGTGAAATTGTTTTAATAACACCACCTTTTCCGGCTGCATCTCTGCCTTCAAAGATTACAACAACTTTAAGTTTTTTTTGTTTAACCCATTCCTGCAGTTTAACAAGTTCAATATCTAATTCCCTAAGATTTTTTTCGTATTCTTTCTTCTTAATTTTTTCTTTGTGTTTAACAACAATATCACCCTGAGCCGACATCTTGTTTATGCCTGCAAGTTTCTCTTTTTTGTTTTTTTTATGGTTTGCCATAGTATAATAATTTTACATAAAATTACTAAAAATAAAAAGAATTTTGAAAATTAAGTAACCCAATTTTGTCGGGGTGAGTGGACTCGAACCACCGGCCTCCACGTCCCGAACGTGGCACGCTAACCAACTGCGCTACACCCCGAATAAACAAACAAGATTGCAAAGTTATAAATTTGCCTGTAAAAATTCAGGAAATTGTAAAAGACTAACAATTTGAGTTAACTTTCATAGTAGCGATATGTTATCCTAACTTGAAACCTCATAAGGCTATACGTCTTATAAAGTTTCAGGTTGGGTTAAAACTTAAGTTAAAAACCAAAGCACATTTTTTTGTTTAAAGTATTTCGTTTTGTCTGATACATCAATAA
>PCSS01000125.1:0-7672 GCA_002771395.1 Bacteroidetes bacterium CG23_combo_of_CG06-09_8_20_14_all_32_9
CAGGCGATATTTATAAAATGATTGCCTCTTATCTGCTATCTGTTGAAGACCCTGTTGAACCATATATTATTTGCCCGGAAACATCCAAAATTGGCGAAAACATTGAATTTGACGGCAGCCAAACCAACCTGCCCGATAATATTATTGACCAATATATTTGGTTTTTCTCGGATAACAAAAAGTTTATAGGACAAAAAATTACTCGCACATTTGATAAACCCGGCATTTACCGTATAAACCTTGGAGTAACTTTTGACAAAGACAAAAAAGGTGATTTTCAGAAAAAATGTGTGTTTAAGGATATAATAATTGAATAAATAACTGTACATTTATACCAGAGTGTTCGGCACCGGAAAATCTGGGGAACTTCAAAACAGATAACTTTAAAACCTAAAATCTGTTTTTATATTAATAACCATGCTTATAAAAAAACTTCAAATATCTGTATAATAAATTTATAACACGTATTTTTGGTTATTAATTCAATTAATAACCATAATTTCTTTATACAATCATATAAGACTGATATTCAGCACATATAAAATAGATGACAATCAACTTTGTGATTATGGTTTTATGGATTCTAAAATTATTAAATAACATCTATTTAATTGATATTTAGCCACATAAATTATTTGATATGATATGGTACAATTTTGTTTGCAAATTCTTTAAATATTTTTAAAACATACTCAATTTAACATTCGGATATTCAATGCAGTATATTATTATGGTTATTAACTTCTATACAGATTTTAGGTTTCAACCGAAAAAATTACAAGGTAAAATTACAAAACAATTCCAAATACAACTAATTTTTTCTATACTTATGCAAAGCATTAGTTTTATCACTACATGCAGCATGAAACTTGCGCCGGGTTAGCGTTTCGTGCTATGTTTTGACAGTATTTATACCTTTTATTTTGTGAATATTTTTTTGATCTTCCGTACGGTGGGGTATTTTTAAAAATTTCTTTCTCTTTTTTCGGATTGCAAACTCTTCCCGATTTATTATCGGGTTGTGCTTGTAATGTTATGCTGTTATTGTATTGTGATTTTCGTTTTTTTCCCAAAAGTCCTCTTTTTTCCAATCCTTGCATTTTTCTTTATCGTATTCTAATCGGATAGGAAGGTCTTCCAAAGAAAATCCACATCGTTTGATTTCGTCAATTCGCATAAAGTTCTGTTCGGCATCTTTTAGGTCTTTGCCTAAAACAAAGAAGTGGCGATAGCCCGCACGGGTCATAAAAATATATTCTTTCAGGTTTTCGTTTCCTTTGAGGTTTTCCCAGATAACATCTTTTTCATCAGTCATTGGAGGTTCGATTTATGAGTTTGTAATATTTATGTTTTGAAACAGTATCGTGAATTTTCTCACGGCTGGAGAAACCGATTGCTTGTAATTTCACTTTGAAATAAAGCGAAAACACTAAATCATCAATGTATTCTTTGGTTTGCTTTTGTTTCTCAAAATCAAGAACAGGCAAGTTTTTCAATTCGCTGATGTTGCCGATTCCGTTTTCGTCTGTGAGAGAAGAAAGAGTTTCATTCAGCGTTTGCTGAACCAATGAAGCATTGCCAGTAATTTTACATTTAACACAATTTGTTTTGTAGCAGAGGATAAGATTGTTGCCCTGCACTTCAACCGAATCAAATTTTTGTTGTAGAATACCTTTGAAGTCGGCACAATCGGAAAGAGAGGAATTTTCTAAATTTATTAGATTTTCTGCTTCGGAAATTATTTCTTCTTTGATGTGTTTATTAAAATCTGAAATTTTAGGAACTCTGCAAAACTCTTTGATAATTTTAATCCCTACCTGAAAACTTTTTTCATTTTCGTTACTCAAAAGTTTCCATAAAATAAATTTTGTAACTGTAGAATTTAGTAAGGAAAAGATGTAGAATATTTCTTTTTTGTTGTCGGAAGAAATTAATACCCAATTATGATTTATCATTACATCCTTGTCGGTAAACATAAAGTTTTCAGTGTTCATATAACGCCAAATAATTTTGTATTTAGCATCATACACTTTAAAACCTTGTGCTCCCCCGGGAAGTGAGATTGCTTTTTTAGGAATGAATGAACTGGTTGTAGCAATAGAAAAACCTTTCTGGTTCGTTTTGGTTAATTGATAATAGAAAGCGGAAGAAATATTTTTTGTGATTTTATCTTTAGGGTAAATTAATCCTTTATCAAAATAAAACTCACCACCAAAATATTTTTTTGAAAAAACATCTAAACGATAAATGTCATAGGTATCGCCAGATTCGTACGATTTGAAAATTTCTTCATCTTCCTTGCTGAACTTAATAAAATTCCAATTTTCAGCTCGTTTTAAAAGAACCATTTGGTCTATTTTCTTTTTTGAAATATTAAACTGCAAATTTAAAAAAAAATGTGAATAAAATTAAGTTGGACTATGCCGCCGTACTGTTATACGTTGAGATGGGCACAGCTATGGGTACTTTATTATTTTTTTATCAATTAGCAATAATTAAATTTAAGGCATAAAGAATAACGTTTTGGCGGTTGCCGTTCGGTGGCGATGTTTACCCACTAAATTTTCCACGAAGCATTGCCGTTTAAAATTATTACTTCTCTGTCAAACAAGCCACTGTCCCGCCACTGAAAGCAAACGCCTGTTACAAGCCGTTATTATTCCCTGGTTTTGGCATTGACGAGTAAATGTATTGAGCAAATTCTGCACAAGTATACGCAATACCATTAAACTCATTTATGTCAATCGTAATTTTCTGTCCAAGTTTAAATGTTTTTTTATTATCAACCACCTTATAGGTCAAATTATTTACATTAAGACCTTCTTTTCTCAAATCGTAAGTTATTTCTGTCAATACTTCGTTGATTTTAGTGTACCATTTCAACGAAATCCATTTCATTTCTAATTCTTCATTAGATTTATTTCTTATGTCTATATCAGATACTAATCCGTCTCTGTGAACGAGACGGTTTCTGATTTTATTTATTGAAATAATTTCCTCTCTATATGGTAAGGGATGTCCTATATATTTTTCAACAAACTCAATAAGAACAGGGAAACGCATTGTTTCAATTTCAATACTAATTTTTTCAAGTTCATTATTTATTTCTTTGAAAATTTAGATCTTTGTGAAAGCAAAATTGTTCGCAATAACTTATTTGCTTCTTTTAAACTCTTTGTCAATCCATTAATAAAGTCTTCAAATGCTTTTCTAATTGCCCAGTCAAAAGAAGAAATTTTCTGTTCATTAATTGTTTTTGGTGTTTTCCTATTGTTAACCGTAATTGGGAAACTGTCGGATGGTAATGGCTTTTTTATATCTATATCGGAAGCTTCAATAGAATAATATATGTGTGTAACACGGTCAGTCGTTTCTTTAAGGTGGTCAAGAAAAACATTTATTACGTCTTCAATTATAAACTTCACTTCAATTGGTTCTTCCATATTCTTTATCTTTTATAATGGCTTGTAACTCCTTTATATGTATGGTTTTTCCTTACTATGGATACGAAAATCTATTGTATTTGTAAGGTTTCCCCCCTTTTTAATTTACAAAGTAAACGTTTTTATTTTACAAATTGAAATAATAAAAAGGTTATTTTATATTTTTTTGTGTTCATATATGTAAACTTCAAAAGTTTCTAAAACTTTTGAAGTTTGTTTTCTTATGTTTATATTTCATATTTTCTGTCTGTGGTTTTAACATTGCTCGTAACGTTTGACAGCTACAAGAAGTTGGCGATTTCGGAAACGAAAACTGTATGCCAGCACAGAACTTGATACGAAGCACAAAGCTTAATTTAACTACTGAACCGCCAATTTCTCCTTCTATTTCTATCTATTGAAATGTCATTATTATGACTTTGTATTATATCCCCATTTCAAATAAATGGCTCCCCAGGTAAATCCTGCACCAAATGTAGATAAAATTACGTTATCGCCTTTTTTAAGTTGCGGTTCCCATTCTTCTAAACAGAGGGGCAAAGTGGCGGAAGTTGTGTTGCCGTATTTTTGTATATTTATCATTACCTGGCTTTTGTTTAAATTCATACGATTGGCTGTAGCTTCAATTATTCGTAAGTTTGCCTGGTGTGGAACAAACCATGCCAAATCTTTCGCTGTAATGTTATTACGTTCCATAATGTTGATAGAAACTTCAGCCATTTTTACTATAGCCCATTTAAAAACCGGTTGACCCTCCTGGTAAATAAAATGTTCTTTTGCAGCAACTGTTTCAAACGAAGCGGGTTTTAGCGAACCGCCTGCTTTCTGATGCAGATGAACTCTTCCGGCACCATCGGAGATAAGAATTTCATCAATTATGCCAATATTTTCGGTTGTTGGTTCAAGCATTATAGCTCCGGCACCATCACCAAAAATTGGGCAAACTGCACGGTCGGTATAATCTACAATAGATGACATACGCTCGGTGCCAACAATAATTACTTTTTTATATTTTCCGGTTTCAATAAATTTTACACCTGTTGAAAGTGAATATAAAAAACCGCTGCATCCGGCGTTAATGTCGTAACTAAAAGCATTTTTTATACCCATTTTGTCGCAAATAATATTTGCTGTAGCAGGAAATTGCATATCAGGTGTTACGGTAGCACATATCAGCAATTCAATTTCTTCGGGCTTAGTGTTGGTTTTCCTGAGAAGTTGTTTAACGGCTTCTACACCCATATCGCTTGAGCCTTTACCTGTTTCACGAAGAATATGACGTTCTTTAATGCCTATACGAGTCATTATCCACTCATCAGTAGTGTCAACCATACGACTAAGTTCTTCGTTTGTAAGTATATAATCGGGAACATAAACACCTACTCCCGTAATAACAGCTTTTAAGTTTTGCATGATTTCAAAAAAGTTTCTTTAAGTTATTCTATTAAATAGAGTTAACTTTGTTTTTTAAATAAAAGTTTTGGATGGATTTTCGCTCATTTTAATTACATCGGGAGTTTTGCAATTTCAAAACAGGAAATATTTTTACCATAATTTTGAAAAAGCCGATAAAAACATCAGTAGTTCCGATTAAAACAAGCGTTACCTCATCGTTTATCTGTTTGCATACTATAATGGCGCCTTGCAAAATAAAGTCGTGAACAAAATCACCGCCCATAATATCAACTCCAATATTCATTAACGCAAATTAAACGGCAACTTCTTTTTCAATAGCTTTTTTACCTCTATAAAAACCGCATTCGGGACAAACATGGTGAAGTTGTACAGTTGCACCGCAATTTGAACAAGTTGCTAAAGTTGGAACCACGGCATTGTCGTGAGTTCTTCTTTTGTCTCTTCTTTGTTTAGAGTGTTTTCTTTTAGGATGTGGCATTTTCTTATTATTTAATTATTCACAAATTGTTTATTTTTTAAAGATGTTCACGTGATTACTTTATCAGGTTATTTAACATTTTTTTAAATTCATTCCAACGCGGGTCAGGTGTTTTGTTTGATTTATTTGCTGACAGTGAATTTAGTTTTTTTAATATTTCGGGATTACATTGGCTTTTGCCTTTTATATCGGGATGTACACGTTTTTGAGGAAGTGAAAAAATTATGTTTTCGTAAATAAATTGCGAAATATCTATTTCCGACTCATCAGATTTTAAATAAACGATGTCGTCTTCGGCATTTTCAATATCTTCGGTTTTAACAAAAAGACGCGATTGATAATCAACAGGCATATTAAATTCGTCAAGGCAGCGGTCACATTCAACTTGTGCGCTTCCTTTAAGGTGGAATCTGAATTCATACAATCTATTATTTTTTATCATTTTAACTTCAACGTTTAATACAATATCTTTTATTTCAGAATTATCAAATTTTTCTAAAAATGATTTTCTTATCACATAATTGAATGTATGCTCACCCTCTTTCATTCCTATGAAAGGGATAATAAATTCACTGATTTTTTTCAATTCAAAAAAAATTTTGCAAAGGTATAAATATTATCAGAATAAAAATTATACCGATATGAAGTTCCCCCGATTTCATAGGGGCAAAAACTTTGTGGTATTTTTTTTTGAATTTTTAAAACCCTCCATAATTTTTTCCAATCTTCTTTAAAAAAAACTCTTGTCTAATAACAAGGTAAAAACTATACGAAAAATCGAAATTGTATCTGAGTAAATCGTAGTAAGTTTCGGCTCTAACGGCTAAATTAATGCCGTTATATATTTTTTGCTGAAATTGTATTTTGCCCGTAACCAATTGTTTTTCGGGCTCCCACCAATACACGTATTTTTGTGATACAGATTGAAATAATACTTCGCCGCAAGGTGCAATAAAATGCTTGCTGTACCAATAACCTGCCATAAAATCAAATTTTCGGAGTTTGGCGTATATATTTGAAAACATTCCCCAACCTTGCGAGTAATACTGAATATGAAATTGTGAAGCATCATAATAGGATACAAAATAATGACTTGTGCCAAAATGGTTTTCTGAATTTTTACCGGTATGCCCGGCAATAGCTTCAGGAAAATAATTTAACTCTATACCCGAAGCAGTATTAAAAAAAGTTTGAAGGTGCTGTGAATTTCTAATGTTTTGCCCGCCTTTATGAGTAGCCATTCCTTGAAGTGGAATAGAAACTCTGAGTTTATTTTCGGGTTCATATAATTTTATTTTTACGGTTGAAGCCAGTGTAAATTCTTCCTGAAAAGAATCACCGGGTAAAATAAATTTTTCCCAGTTAAGCCACAAATCGCTTTCAAAATATTTGAAGTTTCCCAAAAACTGAATTCCTTGTTCGGGGTTGTTTGTAAAATGCCTGTTGAACGAATAAAGCGGTTCAATTAGTTTATGCTCAACAGTTCCGTATATATTTCCGAGTATTAAGTCAATATTTTTTGAGAATTTATAACGGCACAAAAACCAAGGAACTGAACGCCCAAATTCATTGAGGCCCGAATACTTAAGAAAGTACCATCCTGCCTGTAATTTTATGTTTGGAGAGGGTTGATAAATTAAAGTCGGGGTAAGCGAAAAGCCAATGTAGGTTATTCCATCATATAAGTTATTGAAATACTCATTATTGTGCAAAAAGTTTTGATTCTCAAAACTCAGCCACAGTTTTGAACTGTCGTTTTCTGTAACCGGTTTACAGGAATTAAAAATATTGTTATCAAATTGTCCGTAACATAATGAATAGAGAAATAAAATAAATATTGTGGTATATGTTCGCATAGAGCAAAATTAGTTAAACAATCCGGATACCAATTACGAGGATATCATCAACTTGGTCAAGTTTACCCATCCATTGCTTAATACTATACTCCAGTTCATTTTTTTGCTCGTGCATGGTTTTAATTTGTTTTGACATGCCGGGGCATGTCTGTACCAATAGCTCCTTAAATCGTTTATACATGAACTTTTTTCCTTTTTGACCTCCAAACTGGTCGGTATATCCATCACTGAAAAGGTAGAGGCAGTCGCCTTTTTCAACTTTAAATTGATGATTTGTAAAATTGTTCATTACAGGGTGAATAGCAACAGGCATTTTATCGCCTTTAAGTTCAATTAGTTCACAGTCTTCAGTCTTCAGTCCATCTGTCCCACTGCCAACTGCCGACTGCCGACTGCCGACTGCCGATTGCCGACTGCTTACTATATATAAGGGATTATTAGCTCCAGCCCATTGACATTCATTTGTTTCGGTATTTAAA
>PCSS01000125.1:7754-8699 GCA_002771395.1 Bacteroidetes bacterium CG23_combo_of_CG06-09_8_20_14_all_32_9
TAAATTGAACAAGTTATAAAAAATGATTATCTTTGCAAAAACAAAAATAATTATTTTTTATGGAAACAAAAATACAAAATTATGGGATTAAAATATTTCATACGTTAAATGAAAGTCAAAAACGTTGGTATGCAGCCCAAAAAGCAATAGAAATTGGTTATGGAGGCATTACAAAAGTTAAAGCATTAACATCAATGTCAAGAACCACAATAACAAAGGGCATTAAAGAATTAAAATACAAGGAACAATTAGAAACAAAAATTAGAAAAGAAGGTGCAGGCAGAAAAAAAATTACAGTTGTTAATGAAGACATAGTCAAAGAATTAGAATTGATAATGGATGAAAATACTGCTGGTGACCCTATGAGTACATTAAAGTGGACATGTAAATCGACCAGAAATATATCAGATGAATTAAACAAAAAAGGAATAAAAGTAAGTTACAGAACTGTTTACAATTTGCTTTCAGAGGCAAATTACACTTTGCAAGGAAATAAAAAAACACTCGGAAATTCCAATAGTCAAAACAGAGATAAACAATTTAGATACATCAATAGCGAAGTAAAAAAATATATGAATAATAACGAACCTATTATTTCTGTTGATGCTAAAAAGAAGGAGCAAGTTGGTAATTTTAAAAATACCGGACAGACATGGAGAAAAAAGAGCAATCCAAAGAAGGTTCACGATCATGATTTTGCTTCATTAGGGGAAGGAGTGGCAATACCTTACGGAACTTATGATATTCAGAAAAACGAAGGATTTGTAAATGTTGGCATAGACGCAGATACAGCGGAATTTGCAGTAAATGGTATAAGACAATGGTGGTATTTAATGGGTAAGAAAAATTATCCAAAAGCCAAAAAATTATTAATCTGTGCAGATGGCGGAGGTAGTAATGGTTCAAGAAACCGGACATGGAAAATAAATTTACAAAAATTATCAG
>PCSS01000127.1:0-2114 GCA_002771395.1 Bacteroidetes bacterium CG23_combo_of_CG06-09_8_20_14_all_32_9
ATCCTTAAATTAGTGACATTACCTTATACCCTATACCTTTATACCTTATACCTGAAATATCAAATTTTAAAATTCTGATATTATTTTTCAAATTAAAAAAGTGTCCTTAATTCATTTGTCGTATAACCCTTATTGTCTATTTTTAACTTTCCAAAAGTTTTAAAACTTTTGGAAAGTTCTAAAACTTTGTGTTATTTTTTATTTTCTTCTGCTGGGGTAGTAGGTTTGGTTGTTTTTTTCCCGTTGTCATCCAAATCATCATATAAACCCTCTTTGGCTTTTTTAAATTCATTCATTCCTCTGCCTAATCCACGCATAAGTTGTGGGATTTTTGTTCCACCAAAAAGAAGTAATACAATTATTAGAACAACAATTATTTCTTGTCCGCCAAACATTCCCAAAAGAACCTGATTTGTAATCATAGTAAACTTGTTTTAAATTAATACTTTATGTTTCCACTACTTGTTAAGAATCAAGATATCCAATGAAAATTATCTTCCCTCAAAGATAATATTTTTATTTTAATAAATGGTGTTGTTAACCCGTCGGATTTATTTACAAATATTCGCCTATTTGCTCGTATTTGAGTTATCTTCAACACATTAATCAATAAAAATTATTTGTTTAAGATAAACCAACAAAGGCAAAAAGAAGTCCATTTTACTAAATCCCCGATAGGGTACTGATGTAAGCAGTTACTTTCTACTCAATCCCCAATGTTAACAACAACTTTCCAAAAGTTCTAAACTTTTGGAAAGCTCTAATCAAAAAAACTTTTGATTGTAATATGGAAATTCTTCGGCTAATTCGCCTGAATAATAAAAATCAAAACCTATTCCGCCAAAGGTATATGGTTTACCGTGAATGATTATGGTTGAACCACCAACCTTGGGGTTGAGTTTGGGTTGAGAAAAAGCAAAACCTACGTTGTATAAGGTAATTAAAATTTCAGGTCTGTTTGAAATATCATTATTTGCTGTTTTCCATTGTTTTTGAACCTGGTGTAAATATAAAGCAGTATATAAATATTGATAATAGTGGTTACGGTAATTTACCAAACGGTAATATCTTTCTGTATCAGAATTTTGGGTGTTAAAATTCAAGACGTTTTTGCGTTTGGTTCCTAAATAATATACCGACAAAGAATCCTTTAAATGATTTTCAATAGCTTTGGCATTAAAGTCTTTAATGCCAGTGATGCCTAAGCTAAATTGCGATTCAACCGATAATACTTTTAAAGGTCCAATGTATTTTTTGTATATTTCACGTTTTGAATTAAACAACCTTATTTGTTCACCGATAATGCAACAAACTACCAAACGAGGTTCAACACCGGCGACCTTTGCTGCACTGTCAATGAGTTTTTTATCTTTAACAATGGCAATTTTCAGGTTATTCCACTCAGAAATATTCATCCATATAAAAACACTTTTAAATGTATCTCGCTGAATAGGTTTGTTATACGTATTTAGCAACTGGCGTTTAAATTCAAAATAAGGAGAATTTTGTGGTAACCTTAGTTCAGAAGTTGAAATCATTTGTTCTAAAACGATAGGGTTTTGTGAAAATTTAGATGCTTCAAAAATAACATTTGCATTGTAAGGATAGAATTTCCCAAGTAACGAAAGAATTAAATATTGAATAGGCCTTTTCTCTGAAATCATTTGCCTGTATTCCGGATTGTTTGGATTGAATAATTGCTGTTTTTCCGATATTTCTTTAAACATACGGTCGTTGTAATCTACACCTCCAGGGTCGTCAGTTATATGCAATTTAATAGCTAAATAGGATCCTGTTAGAATGAATCCAATAAATGCAAACAAAATAACAATACCGTTAAATACGTATCGAAAAAGCGACTTGTTTTTGAACATCAACCTTGAAATTTGCTGCAAAACTACAAAAAAGGGGCATCTTTCAAAATTACTGAAAAGTAGTTTACCCCTGTCAGATAATTGCCCTGTTAAATAGCTTTACCATTGTGAAATATGCTTCGCATTTCACCTGGTAATCATTAAGGATAAACTTATTGTAACTACTCAGCCACTCGGTTAACAAACGGTTAATAAAAGTTAAAAGCGGTTAAAAAACGGTTACAAGACATGAGACAGGCG
>PCSS01000127.1:2159-3707 GCA_002771395.1 Bacteroidetes bacterium CG23_combo_of_CG06-09_8_20_14_all_32_9
CAAAAAGTAACTGATATTAACCGATGTTAACCGATGTTAACTGATATTAACTGATATTAACCGAATTATTGTTTAAATACTCTTTGGGATGAGTAGTTACAACTTATATAGTTCGTTCTTTTTTTAAACTATCTCAAGGGGTAAATCGGTGTTCCTTGTTCATAAATCAAAATAATGTTACTTAACAGACAAGCACTAATTATTCATCTAAGCCTGGTCTTATAAAGTTTTTTGCCTGTGGGGAAATTTTTTCTATATTAATTTTGATTTTTGAAAGTTGTAAAAGAAATTTAAGACAATCATCTTCAAGTTCTGTAATGTTCTGCATAATATATCCAAAAGCGGCAATAGAGCGGTTAATAGCTACTAATGCTATTTTAGCCGAACCATTATTGTCGTAAATTATTATTGGGTCATCTCTATCTTCATTTAACTGTGATAATGCACGATATAGTTTGGCAGAAATAAAAATATTATACCATTGAATAATTTCAATAGCATCGGTTAGTTTTAAACCCTTTTTATTGTCAATTGAAATAAGTATATTGGTTTTTTTATTTAAAAAATCATTATTGTTTTTTAACCAGTCAGACGAATTTGAAGCATATTCTTCTGATAATTTTAATAAAGGGTGATTTCTATTGTTTTCCAAATCGTAAGATACATCAATTTCATCATCAATATTAATTCCGTATTCTTTTGCTTTTTTGGATAATAATTCTAATGTAGCCTCAAATATCAATGATAAATTTTCCCAAAAAGTTTTATTTAAAAGGTTATTTTCACCATTTTTAAAACCAAATTCTTGGTCTAACGAAAAGTTTGCACAACGGTTTGTAAAAGAACAACGTTCGCACCAATAGTCGCAATAATTGTAAATGCCCGGTATATGATTCTTATTTGGTTTTTTGTTTTTAATAGTTTTTTTAATTTTTTCTTTTTTCTGCTGATGTGTAAAATTTTCAATTTCTTCTTTAGTTGGCAAAAGTGATTCAGCACTTATATCAAAGTTCGATTTTTTGCCATCTTCAAGCTCTGCTTGTATTTTCTGGCAGGTATTACAATATCCTGTAAAAGGACAGTTTTCCAATTCATAATTGCAAAACTCAATATGATTTTCGCCAAATGATAATGGGACATACTCTTTTTCCCAAATTCCGAGTATAAACCCATATTTTAGGTGGTCAGGCAAATTCTTGGGGAAATCGGGAAAAAGATTAAAATGATGAAGAAGATTCTCCAATTCAACAGCCAGCATTTTCTGTTGTTTTTTATTTAACTTTTCGGGGGGCGGAAGTAATTCCTTTTCAATTCCCGTGATTACTGAAATGGGTTGTTTTTTGCCAAAAATACATTGTTCTGAATATGCAATATCTTCAATTTCTCCTTCATTATCCAGGTCAACACTTTCCCATTCTTTAGCGGGAGGGATTATTTTCCATGTAGCTTTACGAATATCACCTATAAGTTGCTCTACATATTGTTTCATAGTTTTACCATTTTATTATTTTAAAAATTTATACTATTTTTGATGATATAATAAAAGAA
>PCSS01000067.1:0-1980 GCA_002771395.1 Bacteroidetes bacterium CG23_combo_of_CG06-09_8_20_14_all_32_9
ATAGATAATACTATTTATTAATTTTCATGAATTTTTTTATGGATAAATTCATCTTTTTATATTCATCTTCTACTTTTATAGACTCAAATTCTAAGCTTTCAAATATTTTAATTGAAGGAATGTTTTTTTCTAAAACATAGGCATAAAAAACACCTTCTCTCATTTCTTTCATTCCCATTTTGATGATTTCTTTTCCTAATCCTTTCCCATGAAAAAGTTCATCAATAAGAAAACTAATTAACCAACCATCTTCAAACTTTTCAAAACGAATTTGTCCAAGAGGGAAACGTTCCATTAAAATAAAATAGATTGTTTCAGATGAATCTAGTTTATTACTAAACCATTGCAAGTGATTTTCAAACGAAAACACATTTGAATTTAAAGAATTTGCTCTGACTTTTGGATCGACTGCCCATTTATAAGTCAATAAAGCATCGCTAATATTTGCTTTTCTTAAAAATATTTTACTTTTATCAATCATAAAGATATAATATAATCAATAATATCATCCATCTTTGAAGACAACCGATTTACGAAATCTATATTTACAACATTAGTTTGTGTTAAAATGTTTAAGTTTTCTTTTAATAACGTTTCGTTGAAATTTTCTAACCCAATTCCAACTTTGTAATTTAATAGGGAATGGTAATTATACTTTTGATTATCAATATAATAACCGAATGCGCAATTTAATTTTCTTTTTAATCCCTCTAATAAAATGTTACTTGATGGAAAAATACCATATTGGCATTGATCCATTATCATGCATAACTCATTAGCAGACTTCATAAAATGAGCTTGAATAAGTTTCTGACTACTAAGGAATAGAAAATAATTCATTTGTTTTTCTGAATAAGCGCCTGTATAAACTATATGAATTGGTTTAAAATTTTCTTTGTTCAATAAAATTGATAGTATTTTTGAACTTATATCATAAGGATCGGTTCCGCCTAATGAAATAATAGTGCCTTTTCTATTTTCACATACAGAGACAGGAGTTGTAAATTCTTTTCTTAATATAAAATGTTCGTAACCGATAAAATATTTTATGTTATTTATTATTGAATTAACTGCTTCAATAAATGGGTTAATTATTGCATCAGCATTTTTAATGCTTGCCTCAAAATCATCAAATACTATTAGTTTGGTACATAATGATTTTACTTTAGATAAGTAAAACTCATTGAAATCATATCCATCTATTATAACAACATCCGAACTTTTAATATCATTAAAAAATGTGTTTTCATCATCTATAAAAATAATAGGAAAATTTTCTGTATTTAATTTGTAAATAAGTGCATTATTCTCAGTATGTATGTAAAAAATTATAGGAAGTTTGTTTTTTAATAACTGGGCTAAAGCAAAACAACGAGAAAAATGTCCTAATCCGTATTTTTCACCAGCATTAAGTCTAAAGCGAACAATTTTATCCATGCACCACTTTATATTTCATTTCTGCCATTTTCCAGTCTTCTTCGGTGTCAATGTCTTGGACTTCGGTTTCGGGGAGGATGATAGCACCGGCATTTTGTGCAAAGAAGCGTTTCTGTTTCATGAATTCGGCTACCCGCATCCAGTAAAACTGACCGCTATCGTGGTATGCAGGTTCAAGGTCTTGCGAACGTTTGGCAAAATTCTCGGGCTGAAACATGGTAACTTTGCCATCGGTTAGCTTTAGAGCCCGCTGAATGGGATATGAAAAGCGGACAATGGGGAAAACGGCTTCAAACGATTGATTGAACATCAAATCGTACGCTTCTTTTATGCGATTAAGATTTATGAAAGGTGCTGTAGCCAGCAAACAACAAACATTATCAAATGTCAATCCTTGTTTTTCGTATGTAACCAGGACTTCTTCCACTACATCGCCAATATTGGCATAATCGTTAGCCGTTTGTGGCGAGCGAAAAAAGGGGACATGAGCTCCATATTGCTTTGCTATTTCGGCAATTTCGATATCATCAGTTGAGACCATTA
>PCSS01000067.1:1993-8409 GCA_002771395.1 Bacteroidetes bacterium CG23_combo_of_CG06-09_8_20_14_all_32_9
ACCTGATTGCTTGGCTGCTTCAATAGAATAGGCTATTATAGGTTTTTCGAGAAATGGTTTTATATTTTTGCCTGGAATTCTTTTGCTACCGCCTCTTGCAGGAATTATTGCAATATTTTTTTTCATTGCTGATAAAATTCTTTTACTTTATCAATCACATAATTTTGTTGATCTTCGGTTAAACTTGGAAACATTGGCAGACTTAAAGCTTGTTCATAGTAATTCTCAGATTCTATAAAATCGACTTTTTCCCAACCGAATTTTTTTCTATAATATGGCAATAGGTGTATAGGAATATAATGTACTTGTGCAAAAATATTGTTTTTGTGCAAGAAATCGTAAAGTTCTTTTCTTTTGTTTGTTTTTATGATATAAAGATGATATGCGTGGTAAATTTTTTGGCTTACAATAGGTGTTTGAATAGGTAAATTTGAAAAAGCTTCGTTATATTTTTTTGCAATCAAATTTCTTTTTTCCAAATTTTCTTTTACTCTTTTAAGTTGAGAAATACCAAGTGCTGCCTGCATATCACAAAGTCTGTAATTATATCCAAGTTCTTGCATTTCGTAATACCAGCCTCCATGGTTTTCTTCAAGTAAATCAGGTGATTTAGTAATGCCATAAGTGCGAAGCAGCATAAGTTTATCGTAAAGTTTTTTGTCATTTGTTGTAATCATACCTCCTTCGCCGGTTGCTATATGCTTAACAGGATGAAATGAGAAAACACTCAATTGTGCAAAATTTCCGTTTCCACAAAATTGTGTGTTATTATTTTTATCGATAAAATAACCGCCTGGTGCGTGAGTAGCATCATCAATAATCCAAAGTCCGTATTTATCGCAGATATATCTTAGTTCTTCCATATTGACAGGGTATCCCGCCAAGTCTACAGGAATTACTCCTGAATATGTAACTTTAGGACTTTTTGAAAGTTTAGACTCTAATTTGTTTAAATCAATAGTATAAGTTTGATTATCTATATCTACAAAATCAACTTCTCCACCACAATATAATACTGAATTTGCGCTTGCTGCAAAAGTGATAGGAGTAGTAATTACATTATCTCCTTTTTTTACATCCAATGCCATAGTACAGAGATGTAGAGCGGCTGTTTCATTGGCAACAGCAACAGCATATTTGCAACCAATGTATTCTGCAAAATCTTTTTCGAATTCGGCAATTTTTGGTCCCTGAGTCAGATAATCAGATTTTAAAACATTAACAACAGCTTCAATATCTTTATCAGAAATAAATTGTCTTCCATATGGAATCGGGTTCATTTTTATAAAGGTTTAAAATTAGGATCAACATGTTTAATTATTTTCTCTCGTAACGATTCTATCGTTTCCCATTCAGTATTTGTAATTGAACTATATTTAAACCCTTTTTTTACTCGTACAGCGTTATGATGTTTATTATAGTCTTCATCTGTATGTGCTATTGAAACAGATGGAAGAATCGCATAATATGGTCCTAAATCAATACAGCTTAAAGCATCTGTTTCAGTAATCATTTCTTCATGTAATTTTTCACCTGGTCGTATACCAATAATTTCTATTTTGCATGATGGAGCTATTGCCTTAGCAACTTCAAGAATTTTGTATGATGGAATTTTGGGAACAAAGATTTCTCCACCCAAATGATTTTTAATTGCAAACATTACTAAATCAACACCTGCTTGAAGTGAAATATTAAAGCGTGTCATTTCAGCATGAGTAATCGGAAGTATGCCTGAATTTCGTTTGTCCATAAAAAATGGAATAACTGAACCTCTAGAACCCATTACATTTCCATATCTTACAACTGAAAAGCGAATGTCCCGACTTCCCTTAATATTATTTGCAGCTGTAAATAATTTATCCGAAACCAGTTTGGTTGCTCCATAAAGGTTAATAGGGGCACAAGCTTTATCCGTTGAAAGAGCTACGACATCTTTCACTTTGTTAGAAAGTGCTGCGTCAATAACGTTTTGTGCTCCGTTTACATTTGTTTTAATACATTCATCTGGGTTATACTCAGCAGTATCAACTTGTTTGATAGCAGCAGCATGAATAATAACATCAATTCCTTCGCATGCTCGTTTTAATCTGGCGACATCCCTTACATCACCAATAAAGAAACGTACTTGTGGAAACTTGCTTTTTGGATATTTTTGTCCCATCTCAAATTGTTTTAACTCATCCCTTGAGTAAATAACAAGTCTTTTTACATCAGGATATCGCTCAAATATAGTTTCAACGAATTTCTTCCCAAACGAACCGGTTCCTCCAGTAATTAATATTGATTTAGCATTTAGCATAATTTATAATTTTTTAATTGATGTTGAATTTAATTAATTTATAAATATATTAATGAAAAGTTAAAAAATCTATTACAATTCTATGTGTCAATGCCCTTTCCATTATAAATTTTATTTGAACATTACAAATATACAAAAACATTAATGATATTTTGTATGATTACACATTAATTCGAATGACTTATTGTAAAATGAAACATTTTGTAACTATTCAGCAGCAAAGATAAAAGATATTTTTTAAATAAACAAATACGTGTTGAAAAAATTTTTATAAACTGTTTTTTCGCAATGGTAAATGATTTTTCTTTACAAAAAAATTTCATTGAACGAAACAATAACCATATCATTAACTGAATACAATGCATTAAAAAAACGGGTAGCTGAATTGGAGGAACAAATACGACTTCTAAAAAATGGATACCATAGCAACACGGGTTCAACTCCACCCTCACACGATATAGGAAGAAGCAATCGAAAAAGTTTGCGAAAAAGATCGTTTCGTAAAAAAGGCGGTCAACTGGGGCATGAAGGCAGTACCTTAGAGATGACAGAAAATCCTTATAAAATAATTGAGTATCGTCCATGTTATTGTAAACAATGTGGTGAAAAGTTAAATGTGAATGAAGCTATTATGGTAGCTCATAAACAAGAGATTGTATTACCACCTATTGTTCCGCAATACATAGAACATCGAGCTTATTCGTGTAAATGCCCCAAGTGTGGTTTTGTTACTACTTCCGATGAGCTACCAAAGCATTTAAAAGCAAATGTACAGTATGGCACAGAGGTAAGTGCATTATTGGCGTATTTATCGGTACGACATTATTTGCCTTATAATCGTATAGCAGAATTGATGAGCGATTGTTTTCATTTACATATAAGTGCTGGTACCATTGATAATATGCTGTAAATTTAACCGAAAAGGCACAACCTATTTATGAACAAATACGACAGCGCATAGAACAATCGCCTGTTATAGGCGGTGACGAAACAGGTATTAAAATCAATAGTAAAAAAGCATGGTTATTTACCTTTCAAACGCAGGAACTTAATTTTCTTACGGTATCTTTAAGTCGTGGATACGAAATGATAAACAACTTATTCAAAAATGGTTTTCCTGTTTCTGTATATGTTACAGATTGTTTACCGGCTCAATTAAAAGTTCATGCAAAACTACATCAAATTTGTACAGCTCATTTACTACGTGAACTTAATAATTTTATAGATGTCTTTAAGTACGAATGGTCTATGAAAATGAAACAATTGCTTCAGGATGCTATTGAACTAAAATCACAACTTAAACCGGCTGATTATTTATCTCCAAACGAAAAAGTAATGCTTATTCAAAATCGGATGGTTCAATTATTACAAACAAATCTTTCAGATAAACACAAAAAAGTGCAAACTTTTATAAAACGACTAAACAAAAACCATGATGCCATTCTTACTTTTCTATATTATCCCAAAGTGCCGCCCGACAATAACGGTTCTGAGCGGGCTATTAGAAATGCCAAAGTTAAAATGAAAGTTTCCAATCAGTTTAAAACGTTGGTTGGCGCAAATCGGTTTGCTGTATTACGCTCTGTTATAGATACTACTATTAAAAATTCTCATATTAATAGGAAGTAGAATTATATTTCAGGGAAAAAATGGCATTTTGAAAAATGCCCATTTTGCACCAGAAAAAATATTTTATGATACATTTTCTCAAAATAATATGATTGAATATACTCCTTGTGACTTATTCCCAGAACTATTTAATAAAGATATTTCTACTTTTCAACCGCAATTAGTATATCTGCCTGAATTTCATTGATAATACTAAAACTATTATTGTTTTTATTTCCCGATAAATAGATAAACATTACTTTGTAGAATGCTTTCCTGCCTTCGTAATTCAGAATCATATCTTTTTTATTAACCTGCAAATAACCATTTTTAGCATTTTTCTGAGTATTTATTAATTGGTTCATGAATGAAAAAACATCAAAACTTATTGTTGTGTCATTAAGTAAAATTTGCAATTTGCCTTTTTGGGGAAGAAATGCAATATTCATTTTTGAAGAATCGGCAAGTGTGTAATTTGTATTTATGACAGTATCTGTTTGTTTGTTATCATAATTATAAAAATAGGAGCGGTAATTTACAAAATAATCATATTCCGAAACCTTTAAAGGCATATTTGTTGTTTCGTACTGGCACGAAAAACTATATTGAATTTCACCGTTTTCCCGGTAAGGAGTGTAAAGATTATACTCAATTCCCATATAATCAGTTAATTTATAGATGCCTTCATAACTGGAGTAATATCTTGCCGAATCTGTTTTAAAAACAGTATCAAGATTTGGTGTAAAAAACGACTGAAGTGATGTATGTCCATGCATATCTGCTAAATATGTTATTATTGAGCAAATTTCAACATCGTCAGTTATACTTATTTGTTGTGAAGTTTTTACAACTTTTCCATCTTTCAATAAATTATTTTTTAAAAGCAGAGTTTCAAGCCTTTGCTTTTGATTCCATTTTGATATTTTAAAAACATTCCATGTTCCGCTTACCGATAAAAATGCAATTACAGCAAGAGAAATCGGAACCATTTTTATTTTCGTAAACTTATTATATATCAAGTAAAAGTTAATGAAAATTAACCAGATTCCAAGAAGTATAACAAATAACCTTTTTTCGGTAAAGCCATATTCACTTACACGCTTAACTATTGCAATAAAAAACATTACTAAAAGAGGAAAAAGAGAATAACTAAAAATTTTAGTAAAAAGCTTGACTCCCTTATTCTGAGCTTCATTATAAATTGGATACAAGAGTAAAAATGAGAAAATACCTAACAACGAATACCCTAAAACTAAATATACTACCCATCCAACTGGCCACTCCTGTGTAATAATTACCTTGGAAAAATAAACGTAAAGTATTATAGCATAAATTGCTACAAGTGGAATAAGAATATATTGTGTAAAAATTTTAATTCCTTTGGGATAAACATTATAACTTTCGAGTTTGTGGAAGTACTTTGGAATACCGGTAAGAAAAAAACAAACACTAAAAACGCCAATAATAATTATCCAAAGTCGGAGATACCATTCGGGGCGAATATCAGCATTAAACAACTGGTCTATAGCAAGAATTGCCAGTGAAATTCCGGTATAAAGAACACCCGCATACAAAAGAGTAAGAAGAAATCTTAAAAAAAGACCTTTATTAAATTGCCAGAATGCATTGTGTTGCCGAAAACCAATAAAAGGCGAGAATGAAACAAGAAGGTGAAATCCAATGAAATACAGAACAATTCTGACAAAATGTTTTTCAATTATTAAATCGGGTAGCGTTAAAAAGTATAATAATAAAAAGATAAACCCTAAAACTCTGATAATTAATTTAAAAAACGATGTTATTTCCAATCTTTCCGAAAAAAAAGTAATGGCAATAAACATTGGTAAACCAATAGTGCATGTCATAATTAAATGATACCAATTTGTGTAATCGGTATATTCAGAATAATTAAAATCTATAACATAAAAAGCCGCAATGGTTCCCACAATTGCAATTAAAATGGTAAATGGAAACCTTACAATCGTGTTCTTTGTTTTGCGGATAAGATATCTCAAACTTGGAATTTTCATAATCGTTTATATTTTATATTGCGTTCATATTTAACTATTTCATTGTTTGTAAACTTCAAAAGTTTACAAAACTTTTGAAGTTTGGTTTTACCTATCGTTCATTTAAAAATAATAACAAATGTAAGCAATAATTTGGTAATTTAACAAAGTATAGATGTTGCATGCAACGTCTCTACAATTTTATTTTAATTAACAATTCTGCGTTAATTTCGCCATTGCCTTTTTTGTCCCAGATTTTTGCATTCCATTTATATATGCCGCCTTTTACCATGGGATAGCTCGTTTCGAGAAAGATTCCGATTCTTTCTTTTACTAATTCAGGGTCAAAGCCAATAGTGTCGTAGTCAAGAAATAAATCATCATTTCTATAAAGAATTGCACCGGTAGAATCGGCTACGCTCATTGATGCCCCAACAAAAGCCTTTCCATCAACGAGTTTAAATCCGGTTGTGCCAATAAATTGCATCTCAGCAGTAGAA
>PCSS01000305.1:0-1774 GCA_002771395.1 Bacteroidetes bacterium CG23_combo_of_CG06-09_8_20_14_all_32_9
CATGGAGAAATAGTGTAATTTAAAAATACACATAGATTACCACATTCTTTTTCATATTTTAGACTTAATGCAGAAGTATTATTACTATCATCCGTTGCCGTTGCAATAACATTTTGATAAGTTGTTGTTGCCTGCGCAGTCCAGTTCCCATTTACATCTGTTTGAGTAGTGGCAATATATTCATTCGCATTCTCATTTCCTGTACTACCAAATATTTCAATAATATCGCCAGGGGCAGAGGTTCCTGAAACTGTATTAGCAGTTGCCGAAGTAATTACAGGTGCGGTTTTTCCCTCATTGCCCCACCATGTTGGTCCTGCATATATTATTAAAGTTATTCCTCCTTGATTATTATATATTCTATTCCTGCTTATTCTGTTATATTTACCTTGTGCAATGGAAATTCCTGCCCATCCACTATTTGTTATTATATTAGGTTCATTAACTCCGCTGCCGCCTATAATACAATTATCTGCCGGCAGCCATTGGTTTTGTAAATATATTGCTTCGGCATCAGAACCATAATTTTCTGTACCGGTTATGTCTGTCCCAAAAACATTACCTTGTATTATACACCTTGGAGCAGCAATATATACTCCCATAGCCCGGTAATAACCAGCTTCATTGCCACCTACATTTTGGAGTACATTATCTATGAGTTTTGAATTCGGCCCCCATATGTATATACCGGTACTTAAATAGAAATTTCTTATTAATAAACCTTTTATTACATATCGCTCCGATGAACCACTTGTGTTGAAACAAGCACTGTTATATGGAATATAAGAGCCGTCAATAATTATTGATGGTCCATTATTATAATTATACCCCGGCTGTGTTGAACCATCTATAGTTATTGGCTTCGTTAAGGCAGGTAAATAATAATTCAGATAAATTACATGCGGTCCTAAACCCGGAATATTAATTACAATTACAGATGAGTCGGGAGAATCATTTGCTTTTCTTATCGCCCATTGTAATGTACCCAGCATAGCGGAAGCGCAAAGCGTGTCCACATAATTATAGCGATATAAAAACTGGTCGGGGTCGGTGGTTTTGGTTACTGTTAATGTGTCTTGACCCTTTAAAGAAACATTAAAAACTAATGTAAGAAGCATTAACCCTAATACTTTCTTCCTGAAATTTAATTTTTTTATAATTAAAGTTTTTTTTAATTTTTTACTTATGAAAATACAGTTTATCAGTAATCAGCCCGTTATTATCTTCTGCAAATACAGTTAAATAATGGAAACCGGCGTTTTGTACATTACTTAATTTTATAAAGGCGGTAGCGGTATATCCCGAAATTTCTTTTTGAACACCATTAACCTGTAAATAATACGTACCGCTTTGCCCGATAATATTGCCTGTTACAGATAAAACATCACCTGCATCCTGCACGGTTCCAAAATAGTAATATGCCTTTGCTCCAAGGTTTACATTGTTAATTTTAAACAATATAATAAGGTCGGTAGTATCTGGTTGAATGTCGGCACGTATGCCCGGGATTACCGATAAATCCATTATTTCTACCTGTGTGGTTTGCGCTTGTGTTATTATATTTGATAAAAGTACAATAACACACAAGAATAAATTTTTCATAAGCAATTGATTTAATTAGGTTAATATTTCGGACTGTAATATTACAAATCTTTAATGTTTAAAAGTCAAGTTTTTATAATTAAATGTTTTCAAAAGAAGCATTCTAATTATATAAGACAAAAAAGAATAAAAAGGATGTATGAAAAAATGAAAATATTTTTGTTTTATTTTT
>PCSS01000305.1:1814-8679 GCA_002771395.1 Bacteroidetes bacterium CG23_combo_of_CG06-09_8_20_14_all_32_9
GAGCATCTTTCGTTAATCATTATTCTTATTTTTTACCTGCATGTCCTCTGTAAGTGCGGGTAGGTGAAAATTCACCTAACTTATGTCCAACCATGTTCTCAGTAATATAAACAGGAATAAATTTATTTCCGTTATGAACTGCAATTGTAGTTCCAACAAATTCGGGTGATATTACTGATGCTCTCGACCATGTTTTAATGGGCTGGTGTTTGCCCGAGGCAGTCATTTTTAATACCTTACTTTCGAGTTTATAGTTTATATAAGGTCCTTTTTTTATAGATCGGCTCATTTTATCATTAAATAATTGTTATTTTCTGCGTTCAATAATTAATTTATTAGAAACATTTTTAGGCTTGCGTGTTTTATAACCTTTAGCAGGGATGCCTTTTCGCGAGCGTGGGTGTCCGCCGGAAGCCTTACCTTCACCGCCACCCATTGGGTGGTCAACGGGGTTCATTGCAACACCACGGTTTCTTGGTCTGCGTCCTAACCAGCGTGAACGGCCGGCTTTTCCCGAAACTTCAAGAAAATGGTCAGGATTAGATATTATACCTATTGTAGCTTTGCAAGTTACAAGAATTTTTCTTGTTTCATTAGAGGGCATTTTAATAATTGCATGTCGTCCTTCGCGTGAGGTAAGAGTAGCATAACAACCTGCACTTCTTGCAATTGCAGCACCCTGATGTGGATAAAGTTCTATGTTATGAATATTAGTTCCCAAAGGAATATCGGAAAGAAAGAGTGTATTCCCAATTTCGGGAGGTGCGTCTTTTCCTGATATTATTGTTTGTCCTACTTTTAATCCGTGAGGTGCTATAATGTATCTTTTTTCGCCATCGGCATAAAAAACTAATGCTATACGTGAGCTGCGATTTGGGTCATATTCTACTGTTTTAACTGTAGCAGGAATACTGTCTTTTTCGCGTAAAAAATCAATTATGCGGAATTTCTTTTTATGTCCACCTCCTATGTAGCGCATGGTCATTTTTCCGGAATTATTTCTTCCGCCTGAATTTTTTACAGGTAATAATAATGATTTTTCGGGTGAACTAAATGTAATTTCCCCGAAAGAACTTATTACCTTTTGTCTTTGACCCGGTGTAACCGGTTTAAATTTTTTAACGCCCATTTTTAATTATATGTTACTGTAAAAATCAATTTTTTCTCCTTTAGCCAGTGTAACAATTGCTTTTTTAAAAGCGCTTGATTTTCCTCTTAAAATACCGGAACGTGTATTACGGGATTTTTTTTTGCCACTATAATTAATTGTATTTACGGCAACAACATTAATTCCATAAAGTTTCTCAACTGCATTTTTAACCTGAAGTTTATTAGCACCTGTTGAAACCATAAATCCATACTTACCAAGCGGATCACCCTGACGGTCCATTTTTTCGGTTACTATTGGTCTGATAACAATGTCCATTACTCTTTATTTTTAAGTATATTATTCTCTAAAACTGCAAGTGAACTCTCTGCAAGGAGCAAAGTTGAAGCTCTTACAATATCGTAAGTAGTTAATTCTGAAACACCTACAATTTTAGGGTTTTTTAAATTTCGAGACGACAAATATATGTTTTTCTTTTGATTTGCTAAAACTATTAATGATTTTTTATTATTAATTTTAAAATTATTTTGAAGTTCTACCATATTTTTGGTTTTAGGTTGCTCAAAATCAAAATCTTCTAAAATAAAAATAAGATTATTTTTTGCTTTATCAGATAATGCAGATTTTTTGGCAAGTTGTTTCACCTTTTTATTAAGTTTTATGGTATAATCGCGGGGTTGGGGACCAAAAGCACGTCCACCGCCAACTCTTACAGGTGATTTAATACTTCCGGCCCGGGCGCCACCGGTTCCTTTCTGGCGTTTAATTTTTCTTGTACTTCCCGAAATTTCGCTTCGTTGTTTTGATTTGTGAGTTCCCTGGCGATTATTTGCCATAAACCGTTTCACATCAAGATAAATGGCATGGTTATTAGGTTCTATTCCAAAAATAGCATCGTTAAGGGTTACCTTGCGTCCGGAATCTTTACCGGAGATATTAAATACTGATAGTTCCATTTATGATTTAGGATTTAGGATTTTCTTGACATTTATTTCTCTACTATTACATAAGACCCATTTGACCCGGGAACCGAGCCTTTAACAACTAAAATATTTTGTTCGGCAATAAGTTTTACAATTTCAAGATTTATTTGTTTCACTTTGCGTGAACCCATGTGTCCGCCCATTCGCATTCCTTTTAAAACCCGTGAAGGGAAAGAACTTGCTCCAAGTGAACCGGGATGCCTTAATCTATCCGACTGTCCGTGAGTAGTACCTCCAACTCCGCTAAACCCATAACGTTTAATAACGCCCTGAAATCCTTTACCCTTAGAAATACCGGCAACGTCAACAAAATAGTCTTCTTTATAAATTTCGGCAGTAAGTATATCGCCAGCCTTAATGGGAAATGTAAATCCTTTTAATTCATGAAGTACTCTTTTAGGAGTTGTGTTAGTTTTTTTAAAATGCCCCATTAAAGGTTTAGAGGTATTTTTTTCTTTTCGCTCGTCAAAAGCAAGTTGAATTGCGTTGTAACCGTCGTTTTCTATGGTTTTTACCTGTGTAACGACACAGGGACCGACTTGTAAAACGGTGCATGGAATATTTTTTCCATCAGCACTGAAAACCGAAGTCATACCGATTTTTTTACCTATTAGTCCAGCCATTTTTTAATTTATTATTGAATATTGATTATTTACAATTTATATTTAAAGTTTAGACTTTAATTTCTACTTCTACACCACTCGGAAGTTCGAGTTTCATAAGCGCATCAATGGTTTTGGATGTTGAACTGTAAATATCCAGTAATCTTTTATGCGAACTTAGCTGAAACTGTTCTCTTGATTTTTTATTTACAAAAGGCGACCTTAAAACGGTAAATATCCTTTTGTGAGTAGGCAAAGGTATTGGTCCGTTTACTACTGCGCCAGTTGATTTCACAGTCTTCACAATTTTTTCGGCTGACTTATCAACCAGGTTATGGTCGTAAGATTTTAATTTTATTCTTATTCTTTGGTTCATATTTTATTGATTAATACAAATTTGTTTTCCTGTTACTCTTTTAATTATTTCGGCGGCAAGTTCAATTGGCAATTTCTGATATTTAAAAAACTCCATTGAAGAAGATGCTCTGCCCGAGGTAATTGTTCTAAGAACAGTTACATAGCCGAAGACTTCTGATAGCGGAACCTGAGCTTTTATAATTCTTGCACCCAATTTGTTATCCACTCCAAGAATTTGACCGCGACGGTGATTTAAGTCGCTCATTATATCGCCCATATATTCTTCAGGAGTAACAATTTCAATATTCATAATTGGTTCTAATAGTGTTGGGTTTGCGTTCAGTGAGGCATTGCGATACGCAAGATTTGCTGCTGTTTCAAATGAAATGGTATCGGAATCAACAGGATGAAAAGAGCCATTGAGTAATACAACTTTTAAATTATCAAGCGGATATCCTGCCATAGGACCATTAAACATTGCCATTTTAAATCCTTTTTCAACTGACAATATATATTCTTTAGGTAAAATATTACCTTTTATTGCATTAATGAATTGCAGTCCGGAAATTCCCTTGTCGGCGGGTCCAATACTTACTAATATATCTGCAAATTTTCCTTTGCCACCGGTTTGTTTCTTAAAAATTTCGTGATGTTCCGTTTTGGTAGTAAGTGTTTCTTTATAAGCTACCATTGGAACACCCTGATTTATTTGAAGGTTATATTCTCTTTTAAGCCGGTCAATTAAAACTTCAAGGTGAAGTTCACCCATTCCGTTAATTGTGGTTTGACCGGTGTTTTCATCAACTTTTACTGTAAATGTCGGGTCTTCATCAGAAAGTTTTTGAAGAGTAATAACTAATTTATCTATATCTGCCTGATTAACAGGTTCTATGGCTATTCCTATAACTGGTTCAGGAAAAATCATAGTCTCAAAAAATATTGGATGATGCTCGTTACAAATAGTATCTCCGGTTTTTACATCTTTTAATCCAACGGCAGCACAAATATCACCCGCTTCAATGTCTTCTTTTGGAATTTGTTTATTAGCGTGCATCTGAAAAAGCCTCGAAAGTCTTTCTTTTTTTCCGGTACGAACATTATAAGTCATATCTCCGGCTTGTAAAACTCCCGAATAAACTCTTAAATAAGTAAGTCTTCCTACATAAGGGTCGGTTGCAATTTTAAATGCAAGAGCAGAAAATGGTTCAGAATTATCCGGTTTACGTTCAATATATTTTTCGTTACGGGGATTAATTCCTTTAACGTTGCCAATATCAAGCGGACTGGGTAAATATGCAATAATGCCATCAAGAAGGCATTGAATACCTTTATTTTTAAATGCAGCTCCGCAAAATACCGGCACAACTTTCATTTTAATTGTAGCCTCGCGAATTGCATTATAAATTTCTTCGGTAGTTATTGAATTTTTATTATTAAGAAATTTTTCAAGAATAACATCATCGGTTTCGGCAAGTTTTTCAAACATAAATTCGCGCCATTCTTCAACCGCTTTCATCATTTCAACAGGAACAGGAAGAACATCATAAGTAGAACCAAGTGTTTCATTATTCCAGATAATTGTTTTTTTCTGAATAATATCTATTACGCCTCTGAAACTATCTTCATTACCTAAAGGTATTTGAACAGGAATGGGATTTGCTTTGAGTTTTTTCTGAATTTGTGTTATAATTCCAAAAAAATCAGCTCCTGGTCTATCCATTTTATTTACAAAAGCGATACGTGGAACGTGGTATTTTGTAGCCTGTCGCCAAACGGTCTCGGATTGCGGCTCAACACCGCCAACAGCACAAAAAATTGCAACTGCACCATCGAGTACACGTAATGAACGTTCTACTTCAACAGTAAAATCAACGTGTCCGGGGGTATCAATAATATTTATTTTGAAATCTTCGTCAAGGTATTTCCAAAAAGTAGTTGTGGCGGCAGATGTAATGGTAATGCCTCTTTCCTGCTCCTGAACCATCCAGTCCATTGTAGCGGAACCTTCGTGAACCTCGCCCATGCGGTGGTTAATACCTGAATAATATAATATACGTTCGGTGGTAGTGGTTTTACCTGCATCAATATGAGCCATGATGCCGATGTTCCTGGTATATTTTAAATCTTTTGTCATTTTAATTCGCTACCTTCAAAGAACGTGTATTAAAAACGAAAATGTGAAAACGCTTTGTTCGCTTCTGCCATTTTGTGTATATCTTCTTTTCTTTTAAATGCTCCGCCTTCGGAATTATATGCTGCAATAATTTCTGCTGCAAGTTTTTCACTCATCGTTCTTCCATTACGTTTGCGGGCAAATTCTATCAGATTTTTAATGCTGATGGCTACTTTGCGTTCCTGACGAATTTCGGTAGGTACCTGAAAAGTAGCGCCGCCAACTCTTCGGCTTTTTACTTCAACGTTAGGAGTAATATTTTCAAGTGCTTTTTTCCAATAGTCAAGCGGTTCTAATCCCGATTCTTTTGTTTTTGTGGCAACTACTTCCATTGCATCATAAAATAATTTTAGAGCTATGTTTTTTTTGCCTTCGTATAAAAGTTTGTTTACAAATTTTGATACAAGAATATCATTAAATTTTGAATCGGGCAGAATGATACGTTTTTTTAGTCTTGATTTTCTCATATAAATTATTTTTTAACTTTTGGTTTTTTGGTTCCATATCTGGATCTTCTTTGCTTACGTCCTTCTACGCCGGCAGTATCCAAAGTTCCGCGGATAATATGATAACGAACACCGGGTAAGTCTTTTACACGTCCTCCACGTATAAGAACAATTGAGTGTTCCTGAAGGTTATGACCTTCACCGGGGATATATGCAATAACTTCCTGTCCGTTGGTAATGCGAACTTTAGCCACTTTGCGCATAGCAGAGTTAGGCTTTTTAGGGGTTGTAGTGTAAACACGCGTACAAACACCGCAACGTTGCGGGCATGAATTAAGCGCCCTTGATTTGCTTTTTTCTACGATTTTTTTTCGTCCTTTTCTTACCAATTGTTCTATAGTCGGCATAAATATTCATTTTTATTAAAAATACGTTTCCCAAAATGGTTTGCAAAGGTAAACCATATATTTTATTAAAACAACATGGTAAGCAAAAAAAATATTTATAAATCTGCGTCTTCTCAAAAAATAAAGGTAAAATTTGATTTACAATTCTCTAATACAAAGTTATATAGATATAAACTGCCATGATTTTTAATTGACCTAAAAAATCTCCAATTTCTAAAAATAATTCCCAAACAAAATATATTTTACCGATTTCACTGCAAGTAAGTGAATAAATCTTCACTAATTGATATCGGTTAAGTTTCATATAAAACAGGAACAAAAATAATTATTATATTTGCGGTTCAAGCAAAAATAAATTAAAATTTACAACAAAATGAAAACATTATTTTTTACAATCGGACTTGTTGTATTATCAATATATAATATAACAGCGCAACAAATTCCAAATGGTCAGTTCGAGAATTGGTCGGTGCAACATTTATTTGACGAGCCGAATGGATTTTTGACTTCCAATATGCAAACATATATGTTAAACGGCACCGGTAATGTTACAAAAGTAGCGGATTCATATCACGGTTTGTATGCTGCAAAATTAGAAACTGTTCCTGCCGGCAGTGATACAGTAGGAGGAATGTTAATTATTGGAACTCCGGGTAATCAAACCATTAACGGCGGATTACCATATTCAGGAACTCCGGATTCTGTTTCGGGTTGGATAAAATATAATATTCAACCTGATGATACTGCATTTTTTATTGTTGCATTTAAAAAGAACGGAGTATTTATTGG
>PCSS01000305.1:8701-9629 GCA_002771395.1 Bacteroidetes bacterium CG23_combo_of_CG06-09_8_20_14_all_32_9
TTCTGTTCCTACATATCTCAACGCATCTAATCCTCCGGATACAATAGTCGCCATTATTACCTGTTCAAATATGGATCCGCCACAAATAGCCGGTAGCTCTCTTACTATCGACAGTATTAGTTTCTTAAATTCTCCCCAACCATTTCCCAATGGAAGTTTTGAAGATTGGACTGCAATGGATGTTGAAGAACCTGATGATTGGACTACTGTCAATTTTGGAACTATCGGCTTAGGGTTATATTCTGCTACTAAAACAACCGACAGTTATGAGGGAAATTATGCTATTCGTATTGAAAGTACAAAAACTCTTTGGGGAGATACTATCGGCTTTATCACTAACGGAATCTTTGGTAACAATGGTCCCGAAAGCGGAATGGCAGTATCTGCAAATCCTCAAAAGATTTCAGGATATTACAAATATTTTCCTATCGGACAAGACACTGCTTATGCCGGGGTTTTTACTTATAAATATAATTCAATGTCTGATTCAACCACTATGTTATCATCAATGATTATTCCATTGACAGCAAACAGCAGTTATACCTATTTTGAAATTCCACTCACATATAATTTATTGCCTGTGGCAGATACCGTAAATATATTTTTTGCCGCTAATAATATGGATAACTCAACAACTATTGGAAGTGTACTTTTCATAGATAGTTTGAATATTTCTTATTTTTTGCTTCCCGTTGAAATTCAAACTGTAAATAACAATTCGGAATATGCAATCTCAATTTATCCTAACCCTGTTCAAGACATATTGAATGTACCGGCACAAAGCAAAGAAGAAAAATTTATTCAAATTTACGACGCTATCGGAGAGATAGTTAAAGAATCGTCAATAAATAAGAACTGTATTAATATTTCGAATTTGTTAAATGGATTATACTTGTATAAAATTACAGATAAAAACGGTAACCTTTTG
>PCSS01000305.1:9648-9790 GCA_002771395.1 Bacteroidetes bacterium CG23_combo_of_CG06-09_8_20_14_all_32_9
AAAAATAAAACAGTAATCAGTAATCGGTAATCGGTAATCGGTAATCAGTAATCCGTAATCGGTAATCAGTAATTAGTAAACAGTGAACATAGAACAATGAACAATAAACATAGAACATAGAACAATGAACTTTTTTGAACAT
>PCSS01000216.1 GCA_002771395.1 Bacteroidetes bacterium CG23_combo_of_CG06-09_8_20_14_all_32_9
AAATGCTATTCTAAAAAAATAGAGATGTTAAAATTATCAGTATTATTACTAATGAATTACAGAAATAATACGTTATCTATACTTAATTAGCAATACCCAAATGTTTACCTGTTTGTGTATTACTATTTACCGTAACCATTATTATTCCGGCAATAGTAAGAACTCCGCCTGCAATTTGTATCCATAAGGGCCATAAACCCAATAGAACAAAAGCCATTAATAAAATCATAAAACTTTTTGAAGACTGAATGATCACGACTTTTGAAACTGGAATATATTTTAACGCATAGTATTGTGCACAAGCACCTAAAAATGGCCCGATAAATGCGCCGTACATTGCAAAAAGAACAGTCTCAGATTGAAAACCGAACTTTTGTGTTGAGGAAAGTAAAGCGATTAAAGAAAACAAAAGTAAACTTATTACTCTTGTAATAGAAAGCAACTCGGGCTGAAGTTGATGAATGAATTTTTTAGCAATAATAATGTTAATTGAAACAGCCATTGCCGATAATAAAACATACTCACTGCCGGCAACAAAAAGTGAATCTAATTTAAAACTCCACCTGAAGCTCACAAAAAAAACTCCGGTAATGGCTATAATTACACCTATACCCTCTTTTAAATTAAATCTTTCCTTTAACAAAAGCATTGCTAAAAGTGTAACTAAAGCAGGTGAAATATTTCCCAAAAATGAAACAATAGCAGGGTTTTCCATTAATTTAATGGCTATAAAAAAAGATGTAGTGGCAATAATTTCAATAAATGCAAAAAGTGCAAGTATAAAATAAGCTTTTACAGGTAATATAAACAGTTTCCGAAATTTTCGGGTGAAGATAATATAAGCAGAATTGTATATTAACGCGAAACCAAACCATAAAATTCCGAACTGAAAAACTGTAACTAAGTTTAAAATGTGTTTGCTTGTAAAATAAGTGTTTGCAGCCGTAAATGCCGATAATATAGCAAGAGCATAACCTTTTGTTAGCGTGTTTTTTATCATCAGCCATTAAATTAAATTCTCAATACTTGCTGGTAGTGGATTTGAAAGTGTGAAAGTGGGAAAGTGAGAACGCACCCACACATTTTTATATTTTCTTACTTTCCCATCGTCTCACTTTCTCACTTTCCCCTGCAACTATTGAAAAGTTACAGTTAAGACATCTTATCAATACGATTGCGAATAATTTCAGAAGTTTCTTCGTAGCCGGGTTTGCCTAACAGTGCGAACATGTTGTGTTTATATGCTTCAACACCAGGCTGGTCGAAAGGATTTACATCTAACATATATCCGCTTATACCACAAGCCATTTCGAACATATAAATTAATTGCCCGATGTAATTTTCGTTAAGTTTTGGAATTTCTATTAAAATGTTAGGAACGCCTCCGTCAACGTGGGCAAGTAAAGTTCCCAACTGTGCCATTTTATTAACGTAACTCAATGGTTTATAACTGATAAAATTCAATCCATCGGCATCATCATTTTCATAAGGGATAGCTAAACTGTTACGGGATTCGGAAACTGACAAAACAGTTTCGAAAATATTTCGCTGTCCATCTTGAATGTACTGTCCCATTGAATGTAAATCGGTTGTAAAGTCAACACTTACAGGGAAAATTCCCTTTCCCTGTTTTCCTTCACTTTCGCCGTAAAGTTGTTTCCACCACTCTGAGAAATTGTGCATACGAGGTGTAAAATTCACCATAATTTCTAATATTTTCCCATTGATGTACAAACTATTACGAGTGGCGGCATATAGTGCGGCGGGATTTTCTTCAAAAGGAATTTTGGGTCCGGTAAGTTCCATAATATGTTGAGCACCTTTAATAATTGCAAAAATATTGCCACCTGCAACAGCAATAGGAAAAAGCCCGACGGGAGTTAAAACTGAATATCGTCCGCCAACATCATGTGGAATAAAAAAAGTTTTATAACCTTCTTTTTTGGCAAGGTTGAGTAAAGCCCCTTTTTTTTCATCTGTAATGGCTACAATCCGTTTACGGGCTTCGTTTTTACCGTATTTTGTTTCTAAATGATGTCGTAACAACCGAAAAGCTATGGCAGGTTCGGTAGTGGTTCCGGATTTTGAAATCACAGTAATTCCATATTTATAATTTTCAAGAACTTCCAAAAGTTCAAACAGATAATCTTCTCCGATATTTTGACCTGCGTAAAGTACAACAGGATTTTTTCTGTTAACAAGCAATGCGTTAAAATTGTGTGATAAAATATCTATCACAGATTTGGCTCCAAGATAAGAACCGCCAATTCCTATAACTACTAAAACATCAATTTTATTACGAAGTTCATTTGCAACTTCGTGAATTTCTTTTAACTGATGGTCGGTTGTTTTTGCAGGCAAATCAACCCATCCAAGAAAATCGTTTCCTTTCCCGGTTTTTTGATATAACGCGTCAATATGCTTTTGCACGTCTTTTTTAAAACTCATTATTTTGTTTTCGGGAACTGTGCCAAAAACCTGGTCAATACTAAGAATAATAGGTTCCATTATAATTATTTAAGTTTATCGGTTAATAATTTCATTTCTACTGATGGTGAATATCTTTCGTACAAAATACGATACATGGCTTGTGTGATAGGCATTTCGATATTTTTTTCGCGGCAAATTTCCATAATGCTTTTAGCGGTATAATAACCTTCGGCAATCATATTCATTTCGAGTTGAGCCGATTTAACTGTATATCCTTTTCCAATCATAGTTCCGAGATTACGATTACGGCTAAATTGCGAGTAACAAGTTACTAACAGGTCGCCGAGATAAACATATTTTAATAAATCTCTTTCGGCTGGAAAAATTATATTTAAAAAACTCTGAATTTCGCGAATTGCATTTGAAACCAAAACAGAAAGATAATTATCGCCATAACCTAAACCATGTGAAACTCCGGCGGCAATTGCCATTACGTTTTTTAAAGATGTAACATATTCGGCTCCAATTATATCATCAGAAATAATGGTTCTTATATATCGGCAATTAAACATTTCGCCCATTTTTGCAGCCATTTCAATATTTGAAGAAAGTATCGTTAAAAACGTAAGTCGCTCTAATGCAACCTCTTCGGCATGAGAAGGTCCTGAAATAAACCCGAGTTGATTAAACGGGACATTGAAATTTTCGTTAAAAAAACTACAAACGGTTTTATGACAAGAGGGTATCATTCCTTTAGTTGCCGAAAAAATAAATTTATTCTTAAAATCATCTTCAGTAATTCCTTCCATACTTGATTCTATAAATGCCGCCGGAAGTACAACTAATATTACATTGGCTTGACTAATTGCTTCTTTAACTGTTTGAACTAAGGTTACAATATTAGTATTAATTTCAATATCACTAATATATAGTGGGTTATGTCCGGTTTCTTTTATCTGTAATGCCATATCTGCATCACGAATTACCCAAATAATATTTTTAATGTTTTGTTGAAGTATTTTAACAATTGCAGTAGCCCAACTACCCTCTCCTATTAATGCAATTTTCAGATTTTCAAACATATTGTAATGATTTAACATAAAGTACAAACGTACATAAATTTAGTTAATGTTTATTTGCAATGTTGTAATTTTTTTAACGGGACTTCTAAAAATTGCTTTTTCTTTATTAGACTTCAATTATAAAATTACTCACATATTAATTGTTTTTTAAAAGTAGAGACACACGAACGTGTGTCTCTACTCCGGTTTTTAATAACTTTGCCAAAGTTTGAAACTTTGGCAAAGTTGAAAAAATTTAATTTTTAGAACCCCTCATAAGTTAATAGGTTCTACATGGTAAATGTCCTTAACCGGTTCTCTTGATTTTTACCAAACTCCTGTATTTTTAAATGAATATTTCCTGATTGTAACAGATTGCTGTGCTATTTATAATATTAATAATGAAATCTCTACGAGGTTTTAAGTTGTATGTTATTTGTCTTTATTACAATAATTTATGCTCTACGAGCAAAACAGCGTAGATGTTTCATTATTGTAAAAAATGCAACTGGCAAAAAAAGAATATCGTAGATGTTCCATTAATGAGCACAGCAAAGTATTATAATCGGAATATTTCATATTTTATTCATTGATACTAATTGATGGAATTACAACTTCAAAAATACTTTTTAAAACTTTTTCTTCGTTTTCCCAGCACAACTTACCGGCTGTATTTTGTAGATTGTTTTTCCATTGAATGCGTGCAGATTCATCAAAAAGCATATTTTTAATTATTACGGCAAGTTTTTCAGGACTTCTTTCTGAAGTACAAATTCCAACATTGTAAGTTTCAATAATTTTTTTTATCTCCGGAAAATCTGATGCAAGAATAGGAACACCTGCCTGAATATAATCAAATATTTTATTTGGCAGTGAATAATAATAATTTAAGCCCATATTTTCTTCTAATGAAATACCCAAATGAGCACAAACTGTGTATGATGTAAGCTCTTCGAGTGGAATTTTATCAATAAAAATCACTTTTTCGTTTACACCCTCTTTTAAAACAAGTTCTTTAAGTTGTTCGCTAATATCGCCATTGCCAATTATCGCAAAAACAACATTATCAAAATATTTTGTTGCTTTAATTACCAACTCAATTCCGCGCCCAACATTTAGCGCACCCTGATAAATAATAATTTTTTTATCTTGCGGAAAAGGATTTTTTTGTGAATTTGAAGATTGAGAAAATTTCATCGGAATATTTCTTACAACTTGAAAATGAACTTTGTATTTATTATAATATTCATCAGAAAGCGATTGACAAACAGTGTAAGCATATTTCAAATGCGGAATTATTTTCTTTTCAATTATAAGCCAAATTTTATGAACACATTTACGACCAATAAGTTCAGGAACTTCAGTAAAATACTCGTGACTATCGTAAACTAAAGGTTTTTTTCTGATTCCTGAAGCTAAATAATTGGCAAAAAGACTATCAAGATCGTTGGCTAAAAAAATATCGGCTTTTGAAAACAGGAGTAATAAAAACAAACGAAAATTATATTCGGCATAAAACAACCACCCTTTGTTAAACAGTAATTTAAGCCGTTTAGTATTGTAAGTTCTTTTTATTGAAAGAGATAAATGCAACTTTCTGCCAACAAGCAATATCTCAAACCCCATGGATTCAAGGCTTGTGCAAACTTTGTGAACACGGTTATCGGAAACAAGGTCGTTGGTAACAGAAACAATTATCCTTTTCAAAGGTGTTTTTTTGGTAAAAATAAAAATATTATTCGAGCATTGAAAAATGTCTTTAATTTGAGTTTATTATTCACTCTATTTTTTTTCACCGCAGACACTCACCGGAAAAAATTAACTTTGCTAAAAATTGCAATGAACACATACCAAAACATATCTCTTAAACCCTATAATACTTTTGGAATAGAAGCACTTGCTCACACTTTTTTAGAAATTTCTAAAATACAGGAATTAAATGAAATTGTAAAATCGGGAGTTATTAAAGATGAAAATTTTTACATTCTTGGTGGTGGTTCAAACATTTTATTTACAGGGAATTACAGCGGTACTATAATTCATCCAACTTTTAAAGGGATTAAAATTTTAGAAAAAAATAAAAGTTTTGCACTAATAAAAGTTTTTGCAGGCGAAATATGGGATAGTTTTGTTGATTTTTGCGTTGAAAATAACTTCGGTGGAATAGAAAATCTTTCGTTAATTCCGGGAAATTGCGGTGCTTCCCCGGTTCAAAATATCGGAGCTTTTGGCGTTAAAGTTAAAGATTGCGTTAAAAGTATTGATATTTTTAATATTGAAACCGCCGAAACAAAAACGCTTTTAAACCACGATTGCCAATTTGGTTACAGAACAAGTATTTTTAAAAATAAATTTAAGCATTCGTGGTTAATTACTTCAACAACTTATGAATTAACTACCGGCAATCATAATTTTATAACTCATTATGGAAATGTTAACAAAGAATTAAAAAAATTAAAAGAAGTTAGTTTAAAGTCAATAAGACAATCTGTTATAAATATTCGAACTAAAAAACTACCTGACCCTAAAGAAATTGGAAATGCCGGGAGTTTTTTTAAAAATCCCGTTGTAAGCATCAAAAAAGCAAATGAAATTTTAAAAACGTTTTCAGATGCACCCACTTATCTGCTTTCAGAAACAGAAACAAAGTTAGCAGCAGGGTGGCTTATAGAGAAATGCGGTTGGAAAGGCAAACGTGTGGGAAATGCAGGCGTACATGAAAAACATGCTCTTGTTCTTGTAAATTACGGTGATGCAAAAGGTACAGAAATAATTAATTTATCTGAAGAAATAAAGAAATCGGTTTTTGAAAAGTTTGGGGTGAGGTTAGAAACGGAGGTTAACTTCTTATAAAATAATCAAATAATCATAGTTATTGTGCTTTATAAATACTTACTTCAAAATCGTCAACATAAAAATCTACATTTCCGGTGTTCCAAACATAAACTTTTATAATTCCATTTTGATTAATTGGAATAGAAATATCAGTTGTAAATTGACTAAATACCCAATTATCAATAAAATATTTTTTTATGTGAGGTAATTCAACACTCTTATAAACATTATTTACTGATAAAGAATCGTTACTATAAGAAATTACAAGACACCCTTTTGCATTATCTACTAGATTTGAAAAAACAGAAGATTGAATAATTATTTTATTTACTGAATCATTAGTAAAAGCGGATGATTTTATTATAAATGTTGATGAATAACCCTTCTTTTCTACCACACCAGAGTAATTGCCTATATACGAGATGTTATAAATTGTTTTAAAATTATTTGTCCACAAAGAATCTTTTTCATCAAAATCGTTAACACTTACTATTAATGGGCTTGGTAAAACACTTTGCAAACCAAATAATTTTGAAGAATAATAAAAAACTTTTTGTAAAGAATCATTATTAATAACTATTGATTTATTAAAATTAATAACATTCCATTCTAAATTAATTTCCGGTGACACAACATTATCGTTTGTACAAGTAAATCGAATTGCTTGTACTTGATTTGCAATCACATTTGTCATAAAATCATTAAAAAAGGGGGATATCCATAATCCTTCTTTAGCTGTAGCGGGATTAAAATTAAAACGGAATAATTTACCATTCAAAAGTTTGTATTCAATAAAATATGGTTGATCTTTGTAGAAAAATGATTTTATCTTTTGAAAAAATGTCTTACTGAAATGTGTTTTTACTCGCTCAATCCCATCAATTATTTGTGGAACTTTTATCCAAGTGTTCCATTTTACACTTTCGGTTTTTAATAATTTAGGTTCATTAAATCGGGAATTTTCACGCTTTTTAAATAAAATTGCACCATTATTAGGATTTTTATGATTTGGAATTTCTTTAACAAAGTTATAATTATTTAAAATTTTAAGTATTGTATTTGGCTCATCACTTAATATGTATCTATTATCTAAGGATCCCATTGTACCACCGTAACGATTAGTAAAACCATGAAAAATTAAATAATCAGGGCCATTTGTAATTGAAAAATCAGATGAAGTTTTTTTGTCAATATTTGATGAATATGCCAAAAATAATAACTGACGACCAGGTTTCCATTGTAAATTGTTTTCGGAAATATAAGCTAAATTCCAGGGATAAACATCTACAGAATGAGTTGATATTTCATTTAATATTGATGTATCCAACACATATTCAGATGAATTAGTTTTAGAATTATGTAACGACATCTCCTCCAGTGTAGATAAATTAAAAATACACTCATTAAGTCTATTTACTTTACTAAATTCAATATTTCTTCCACTAAAATATGGGAAAAAAGACATATTAAGATAGAACAATGAAAAAATAATAGTAGGAATTAATACCTGTCTTATTTTTATTTTCTCAGCAAAAATGGTAATAAGTCCAAACCCTAAAACAATAAAAGAATATATTGACGAATAATGTGGTAAATCTTCACGGGAAATGGAATATTTCCAATTAAAAAAAAATGCTAAAAACAGTATCAAGTATGCCTTTCGTGCATTTTTGTCTTTAACTGTTACAGGAAATAAGAAAAACAATGCAATAGCCGAAAAAAGGAGAAACATGTTATTTTCAGGAAAAAGTGATTGGGTTTCAGAATAATAAAAACTTAGCTGCAAAGTGTTTAGAAAATATGAAAATGTTCCGGAAATTGAATAAAAAAAAATAAATCCTGGTAATAACAAAACAGATAAAACAAATGAGGTATAAATTAAAAATTGCCTGTATTTTTTTAAAAAAATTAAATCATAAATAATTTGAGTAAAAATGATTAATAATGAAACAATTCCGATGCTTGCTTTCACATACATTCCAATTGAAGTAGCTATCGCCGCTAACAACATCCAACCCCAAGTTCGTTTTAAATTAAAATGAAGTATAGAAACTGCTGTAATTGTTATTAATGCATGGTCTATTTGAAAAAACATTGCCATTATTAGAACCATGATAAATGTAAAAGGAAAACGATTAATTGCAACTTTTTGTCCAAGCAATAATGTTAAATAAATAAAGGTAAACCATGATAAAAAAAGAAAAATTATAGAATAGATTACATGATTCCCAATAACCACGGGAACTTTTAAAAATGAAAGCGGTCCCCATGGAAAAATTAGATTATTGAATAAAGTAATATCCTTATTGAACAAAAAATTTAATCCCCAGTAAGCAGAACCATCATAAGAACCATCATATTCCGGAGAGCTTCCTGGAAAAGAAATGATTACGATTAA
>PCSS01000151.1 GCA_002771395.1 Bacteroidetes bacterium CG23_combo_of_CG06-09_8_20_14_all_32_9
CGCTAAATCGTACGATGGAAATATAGTAACGATTGGGAAGGAAGGTTCGGATTATTCGGCAGCTATACTTGCTTACTGCCTGGATGCGGAAGAGGTTGTTATCTGGAAAGATGTTCCCGGCGTATTGAACGCCGACCCGAAATGGTTTGACGAAACAATTAAATTAGACCATATATCCTATCTTGATGCTGTGGAACTGGCTTATTATGGCGCCACTGTTATACACCATAAAACAATAAAACCGCTGCAAAACAAACAAATACCATTATTAGTAAAATCTTTTTATAACCCGTTGGAAAGCGGCACCGTTATTTCTTCCGACAATGTCCGGCTTGCTGTTCCATCATTTATTTTCAGAATTAATCAAGCATTAATTATTATTTCTCCAAAAGATTTTTCATTTATTATAGAGGAGAACCTGAGAGACGTGTTTCATATTTTTGCTTCCTGCCGGGTAAAAATTAATGTAATGCAAAATACGGCAATTAGTTTTTCCGTAAGCGTTGATTATGATGAAAACAAAGTACCACGGTTAATAGAAAGGTTAAAAGAAAAATTTAATGTTACTTACGAAAACCATAACCTTGAATTAATTACAATTCGTAATTATAACCAACAAACCATTGAGAGAGTTTGTGTGAAGAAAGAAATACATTTAGAGCAGAAAACAAAAACTACCGCTCAGATTGTAGTCAAAAAACTTGATTAATCCAAATTTGTTATCCTGACAAGCCGGGCATTAATTGTTTATTCATAATTTTGCGTTTATAACTTTTTATGTAAATTTGATTATATGTTTACCCTTAACCAAATATTACACGTCATTTTACCGTTATTACCTCTTTTTTTTGTGTTCATTTTTTTCATGATTAGGAATAATCAAGTAAGAGCAAATAAAATATTAGTGGTTTTTATGCTTATTTTATCCTTACAATATACTTTCAGTGCTTTTGAAATACTCGGATACCCCAATTTAGCAATACTTGGATATTATCTTTTAATTCCATTGATGCTATGTAGTCCTCCAATATTAAACTTCTATATAAAATATTTAACTATTGAAAATTATAAATTTAATTTAAAGTCATTAATACATTTTGTACCAGCCATTGCTGTTTTAATTATTAATATTATCACATATAGTCAAGTGTTATATTCTGATAAAATACTTATAATAACCCAGCAGTTTAATAAAGAGGTAACTGATATGAACTTAAAAATTTATTTAAAAACATACGAGTATGCCCAAATTTTTTACAGTATTTAGGTTGTTTTGTATAGTATTATTATGATTATTCTACTCAGACAACATAGTATTAACATTAAAAATTTCTTCTCAAATACAGAAGACAAATCTTTAAATTGGCTAAAAATATTCGTAATAGTGTTTATTATACTTACTTTTATAGATATTTTTTTATATAACAAAATCCCTGAAAATATTTATTGTTTGATTATTATTGCTTTTATAGGCTTTTTAGGATATTTTAGTATAAAACAAACAGAAATTTATACAAAAAATTTATCTTCTGAAAATCTGTCCGACTTTTCAACCCCTCATATAAAGAAAATGATTAATGTTCCGAGCCTTACAAATCATTTAGGCACGGCAATAGAAGAACAAATAATTACTACCCGATTGACTTGTGAAAAAGATATTAATTTATCTAATGGAACTGATGTGATAAAACAGACAGATTTTCCCAAAAAAAAATAAATTTGATATATCAGAAGAACAAACAAACAACATAATAAAAAAAATATTTGAATTATTAGAAAAGGATAAAATATTTTGTAACAGTAAATTTACTCTTGAAGATTTTTCAAAACGTTTAATCATTCATAAAAATCATTTATCTTTTATTATAAATAATAAACTAAACAAGAATTTTTTTCAGTTGGTAAATGAATATCGTATAAAGGAAGCACAGCGTCTTCTTATTGATTCTAAATATGACAATTTATCTATTGAAGGAATTGCAAAAACAGTTGGATTTAATTCAAAATCCGTTTTTAATCCGATTTTTAAGAAATACACAGAAGTTACACCATCGGAATATAGAAATAAAAGGTGAAAACGAAGATGAACAAACCGGAATAGAAATTATAAAAAGAGTTTTAGAAGAACCGCTTCGTCAAATTGTTGAAAATGCAGGATTTGAAAGCTCAGCAGGTAACTTCTCAAAATCCACAAGTTCACCACGTTGGATAATCCATTTGAACAATAGGGTGAAATTACAAACAAAATAAATATCCAACGGGGTAAATCCCGTTTCATGTAAAACAAATTATTCTTTAAATCCTGCTAAAATGGAAACGCATCCACTTTGAACAATTTCGCTTTTAACTTCACTTTGTGGAATACGAACTTGAACTATAAGTTGTTGAGTAGAATTTGATTTAAAATCCCAAAATTTTACATAATCGTGGTCTTTATTATAAAAAAGGGTATTTTTATCTGTGTCAAGAAGCTTAAATTCAACGTTTCCTAACATTTCCTGAGAGCAGACAAATATTCTATAATCCTGACCACTGTAAAAAGTCAGCAATAATTCAGCAACATCTCCCTCGTTTAATACCGCACTGTTTAGTTGTCCGTTATAAACATAAGGTTTTAATTGGGGTAAACATTCTTTTTTTGTAAAACCTTTACATTGTGCATTTGTCAAATATGGAAATACACTAATTAAAGCTATAATTGCTGTTTTTTTAAATATTCTTTTCATAACGTGCTGATATTATGTTATTTTTAATTATTTACGATTTTATTTCTAATTGAAGAAATTGTTGTTTTAATATCCTCAAAAGAAGTTTTATTTATTGAAACGTTGGCTTTGCTGTGAATTGTAGTAAGTTTTTTTTCTTTTTCAGTTACAACCTCTCTTTTAACATACTCTATTCCAACTAAATCATATTTCCCTCTTAACTCAGCAAGCAAAGGTATAAATTTATGCAACTCATTATCATCTGGATATGAATTAATTAATTCAATCAGATTATTTAAGGAATATTTTTGTTCGCCAATTCGGTTAATTATGTCTTTATTTTGCGGTATATCAAACTCAACAATATTTGTACAAATGTAAAGTGCTTCAACCCATCCGCCAAGAATAATTAATGTAGCTGTATTTCCTCTGTCATTTTCTTTAAGGTAAGCGTCTGCTGATGAATATGTTTCGGACATAATTTGCAGTAATGAATCACGTTTATCAATGTTTTTTTCCATACGACTGATGGCAATTGAGCCTTGATCTTCGGAAATATTAAGTTCATCGCATAACTTTTTAATTGACGAAAGATAGTTTATTGATAATTGAATTTGATCAAAAAGTCTTACATAGCTTAAATCGCTACCATAAACTCCAAGAATTAAAGCTTGTTTGGGAACATTTACATATTTATCTGTATTTTTGTATGAATTTAAGATTTCGGGTTTGTATTGAGCACCGGATTTTTGAATAATAGAAGCCATTTCGATAGGAGAAGGAACGTTGTAAAATATTTTTTTTACTCTTTTTGTATGTTCGTTTTTAACATTGTTTAACGAATCGTTATCAATCTGATTAGAATCAGTTGAAGAGTTGCAACTCCAGCCTAAAAGTAAGCCTCCAATAAGTATCAGTAAAAGAAATTTGTATGTTTTCATCATATACGTTTTAAATTTTTCAACAAAAATAATTTTTTTGTGCAAAGATGTAACAAAATAAGTTCCAAAGTTAATAAATAATTTTAAATTCATATTCTTAAAAAAAAATAAAATTAGTTAATTTATTTTATTAGTGCTATAAATCGTTGAATAGTTGCTAATTATTTATTTTGTTTTTGTTAAAAAATTTTCTTTGAAAAAAAATAATTAATAATACTCCGGAAGTAATAGACGAATCGGCGAGGTTAAAAACAGGTCTGAAAAAAGTAAAACTTTCGCCTTTCCAAAAAGGGAACCATTCGGGAAAATGTCCTTCAAAAAGTGGAAAGTAAAGCATATCAACAACTTTTCCGTGTAAAAAAGCAGAATAACCGCCGTCTTTGGGGAATAACATTGATGGTACACAATTATGGCAAATAACGGAACTGTTGCTAAATATCATCCCGTAAAAAGCACTGTCAATAATATTTCCAAAGGCGCCTGCCCATATTAAAGCTGCACTTATTACTAAACCTGTATGCTCGTTTTTTTTACACAAAACATAAATGCACCAGCCAATTCCTGTTACAGCAAAAATTCTTAACAAACTAAGAAATATTTTTCCGAATTTTCCGTTAAACTCAATTCCGAAAGCCATTCCGTTATTTTCAGTAAAATGCAGATAAAACCAGTTTTCAATTACGTTATATTCCTGACCAAGCATCATGTGGGTCTTTATCCAGATTTTAAATGCCTGGTCTGCAATTAATACTAATAAAATAATTAATATTGCTATTCTTAGTTTTTTCATTAATCCCTTTTAATCAGTAGTCATTCAATGGTCATTCAATAGTCATTCAATGGTCATTCAGTAGTCATTCAGTAGTCATACAATTGTTTTATACAACCGAATTACAGCGAAGCGAATGACAACTGTATGACACGAAGTTTACACCATTAGATAGATTAAAAAAAGAACAAACAGAAAAATAATAGTAATATCAAACGGGGTAAAACAAAATGTTTCGTAAATCTATTTCGTTTGAGTATAAGTCTTAAAAAAAGACAAAACTATAATTCAGATATATTATTTCTGATTATTTTTTGCTTCTATGCTCAGTGTAGCATGAGGTACGGCTCTTAGTCTTTCTTTGGAAATTAATTTTCCTGTTTCGCGGCAAATTCCATAAGTTTTGTTTTCGATACGAATAAGAGCTGCCTGCAAATGCTGAATAAACTTTTCCTGTCGCTGAGCCAGTTTACCGGTTTCTTCTTTAGAAAGCACATTGGCACCTTCTTCTAAAGTTTTAAATGTTGGCGAAGTATCGGAAATGTCGTTGCCATCAGTATTATTAAGCGATGATTTTAAAATTTCGTAATCTTTTTTCGCTTTTTCGATTTTTTGCAGAATAAGTTCCTTAAATTCCTGCAATTCTTCGTCAGAATACCTTGTTTTTTCACTCATATATTATTTATTTATTTGTTATTTAAAAAAATATGTTTATTCTACTTTGGTTATTTGTAATAAAGTTGATACATTGTTTTCAATTTCTACGAAGTGAATATTATTTTGTTCCAATTTATCTAATAAATTAATTGAAACAGCAAGAGTTTGTGAGCCAATATACACTTTATGAGAGGTTACTGCTTGGTTAATAAAATCTTGTTTTTTAATATTAATCGAAATTTTATCGGTAACATTAAAACCACTTTCCTTACGAATATTTTGAATTCTGTTAACTAATTCGCGGGCTATTCCCTCTGATTTAAGTGCATCTGTAATATTAATATCAAGTGCAATAGTGATAGCGCCTTCGTTAGCAACCAACCAACCGGGAATATCTTTAGAAAGAATTTCAACATCGGAAAGAGATATTTCAAAAGATTGTCCTTCGGAATTGATTATAAACGTTCCGGTAGTTTCAAATTGTTGAATGTCTGCCTGTGTTAATGCTGAAATAGCCTTTGATACAATTTTCATTGACTTTTGGAACTTTGGACCGAGAATTTTAAAATTGGGTTTAATTTTTTTAACAAGCATGTCGGTTGTATTATGCAGCAGTTCCATTTCTTTAACATTTACCTCGGCAAGAATTAAGTCTTTAACAGCCAACAGTTTTTCGGCAAAATCTTCATTCAAAACCGGGAGCATTATTTTGCCAAGAGGTTGACGTACTTTAATATTTACTTTGCGGCGAAGTGCCAAAACCATGGAAGTTACTTTTTGCGCAATATTCATTTTTTCTTCCAAAGATTTGTCTATCAGTTCTTCGCAGCAGGTTGGAAATTTTGATAAATGAACTGAACTGCTTTTATCTTTTTCCGAAATCTGATTCAAATCTCTGAATATTTTATCGGAATAGAAAGGTGCAATTGGACTTGCCAACTTTGAAATAGTTTCTAAGCAAGTATAAAGTGTTTGATATGCAGAAAGTTTATCGGTATTTTTTTCACTGCCCCAAAAACGTTTGCGACTTAAACGAACATACCAATTACTTAAATTTTCAGAAACAAACTCTTGAATTGCCCTGCCTGCTTTAGTTGGCTCATAATTTCCGTAATCTTCATCTACTTCTTTAATTAATGAGTTGAGCAAAGAAATAATCCAACGGTCAATTTCAGGACGCATATTTATTTCTATTTCAGGTTCAATTCCTGTAAATTGGTCAATATTGGCATAAAGGGCAAAAAAAGAATATGTATTATATAAGGTACCGAAAAATTTCCGGCGAACTTCATCAATACTATCAGTATCAAATTTTAAATTATCCCATGGTTGAGTATTGGTAATCATGTACCAACGAACGGGGTCGGCTCCGTATTTTTCAATAGTTTCGAAAGGATCTACAACATTCCCAAGTCGTTTGGACATTTTATTCCCCTTCTTGTCGAGTACTAACCCATTGGAAATAATATTTTTAAATGCTACCGAATCGAAAAGCATAACGGCAACAGCATGAAGTGTAAAAAACCAGCCACGTGTTTGGTCAACTCCTTCGGCGACAAAATCTGACGGGTAATATTCTGTAAAATCATTTGCGTGTTCAAATGGATAGTGCATTTGTGCATAAGGCATTGAACCGGAATCAAACCAAACGTCAATTAGGTCGGGTTCGCGGTGCATTGGTTTACCAGTATCAGAAACTAATATAATTCTATCAACATAAGGACGATGTATATCAAATTTTGAATAATTTTCTTTTGAGAAATCATTTTCGTTGAAATCTGTAAGTGGATTTATATCCATAAAATTTGCTTTAACAGATTTTTCTATTTCGGCTTTTAACTCTGCCAAAGAACCTATACATTTTAGTTCCTTTTTATCATCAGAAACCCAGATGGGGAGAGGTGTTCCCCAAAATCTTGAGCGTGAAAGATTCCAATCAACTAAATTTTCGAGCCATTGGGCAAACCTGCCTGTTCCGGTTGACTGTGGCTTCCAGTTAATTGTTCTGTTCAACTCTAACATTCTATTTTTTAGGGCAGTAGTTTTAATAAACCATGAATCAAGGGGATAATACAAAATGGGTTTATCGGTTCGCCAGCAATGCGGATAAGAATGCTCATATTTTTCGATTTTAAAGGCTTTATTTTCTTTTTTTAGCATAATGGCAATTTCAATGTCAACTGTTTCGGTTCCGGCAGGAATGGTTTCATCGTATTCATTTTTAACAAATTTTCCGCTGAAACTTCCGCAACCTTCAATAAATTTTCCTTGCTTATCTACTAAAGTAAGTGAGCCTAATCCGTATTGTTTGGCTGTGCGAAAATCGTCGGCGCCAAAACTTGGCGCTATGTGAACTATTCCTGTTCCGTCTTGGGTTGTAACAAAGTCGCCGGTAACTACTTTAAAAGCATCACCATCGGCAGGCTGCTGCCATGCTATCAACTGCTCATAACGGATTCCAAATAATTGTTTTCCTGTATATTCTGCCAGAATTTTAAATGGAATATTTTTATCTCCATCTTTATAACCGGCTAATTTAAGTTCAGCATTTTTTTCGTTGAAATAAGACGAAAACCTGTCTTTGGCAAGAATTACAGTTACCGGCTTAAATGTGTATTGATTAAATGTCCTGACTTTTAAATACTGAATATCTTTTCTTACTGCAAGAGCTGTGTTTGATGGAAGTGTCCATGGAGTAGTGGTCCAGGCAAGAAAAAATAATTCGGCATCAGCATTTTCAAATAAAAATTCTGATTCTGCATTTCTAATTATCTTAAACTGGGCTACTGTAGAAGTGTCTTTCACATTTTTGTAACATCCTGTCTGATTAAGTTCGTGTGTGCTCAGTCCGGTACCGGCTGCGGGTGAATACGGCTGAATAGAATACCCTTTATAAAGAAGTCCTTTTTTATAAAGTTGTTTTAAAAGCCACCAAAGAGTTTCAATATATTTGTTATCGCAGGTTATGTACGGGTCGCTCATATCAATCCAAAAACCCATTATTTTTGTAAGTTTTTCCCATTGGTCGGTATATTTCATTACATCTTTGCGGCAGGCGTTGTTGTAATCTTCAACCGAAATAGTTTTACCGATATTTTCTTTTGTAATTCCCAAGCTTTTCTCAACCTCAAGTTCAACAGGCAACCCGTGAGTATCCCAACCTGCTTTGCGGCGAACACGAAAACCTTTTAAAGTTTTATAACGGCAAAAAATATCTTTGATGGTACGGGCAATTACGTGATGGATGCCCGGCGTACCATTTGCCGATGGCGGTCCTTCGTAAAAAACAAAATCGGGACTACCCGAACGAATAGAAATACTTTTCTGAAAAGCCGATTCTTCGTGCCAGCATTTAAGTATTTCGACATTTATTTGCGAAAGATTAAACTGCTTATATTCATTAAACTTCTTTGCCATATCAAATTCTGAATCCCTGAATATTTTTGCAAAGATACAAAATTTATAATTACCCAAGCAATTTTAAATTTATCTTGCAAAGTCGTTTACCCCCCGTTAAATATCTTAGAAATAAAGGAACTGAAAAAGCGGCAGTAAGCAGTGGGCAGTAAGCAGTGGGCAGTAAGCAGTGGGCAGTAAGCAGTGGGCAGTAAGCAGTGGGCAGTAAGCAGTGGGCAGTAAGCAGTAGGCAGAAC
>PCSS01000149.1:0-8684 GCA_002771395.1 Bacteroidetes bacterium CG23_combo_of_CG06-09_8_20_14_all_32_9
AAGGGGTTCGCTTTATTCCCTATTTCCTTATACCATATACCATATTCCTTAAAATGAAAAAGATTGATATTACAGACAAACACTAAATTATATGTGATATACAAAAACATGTTGTTAAATATAAAATTAGAAACATACAGAATATCAATAAAATAGAATTTATTAAAAATTTTATATTTGCACTGTAATTTAATCAAATATTAATTCAGGAATTTGGTCCAAAAAGTTTATCCTGTGAGATTTATTTCTTTCTAACAGGGTGAGATAAACCCCTAATTTAAAATATGAAATGAGGAAAAATTAAACAAAGGAAAGAAACAAAAACCGCCAAAATCAGGGAAATAGCATAGTTTCCCGCTTTGTTTTCATTATTGGATTTCTGCCTTTTATTAATTTACAGTTTTAAAATATTTTTCTACCTTTGCTGTAATTTTTGGTGAAATTGGGGATAAAATCCTGATATGTTATAACCAATTAGTATTCATCATAAGAACCATAAACATAATCTTTTTAAACACAAAATAATCTAATATGAAGAAGATATTGTGAATCAAGAAGAAAAATGTAAAGAAGCGACCTATAATGCATGGGACAAAGCAAAAAATGTTGAAGATAGAATTAAGAGATTAGAAAAAGTAGTTTCAGAATACCCAAAGTATATTATACCACTTGCAGATATTGCCCGTTCCTATCTTGATATTGATATTGATAAAGCCATCAAGACATATCAAAAAATTATTGACCTAAAAGACACATTTAAGGATATCTGGGAGAATGAACTTGGCAAAGCTTATTTATTTACGAATAACATTAAGAAAGCTATTGAAAACTTTAAAAAATTTGACACTCATGGTATTGATTATCGTAACGGACTGTTTATAGCATTTGCATATCTTAAAAAAGGCGATAGAAAGAGATTTGAACAACAATTTGATAAATGGGTATCAGAAGATATAGAAAAATCTTTTGACGAGTACAATTACAGGGACTACATCAATGCGTTATTTAATAAGAACGAAACGGAATTTATCGAAAATATATGGAACAAATATTATGAGAAATATTCTAACATGGAGCCATATAAACTATACTGTGAACTTTATAAACAACATTATGTTGTATCAAAAATTGACGATGAGGACGAATTGGATGATGAGGACGATGTACCGCCGAAATTAAGCAGAGCCAAATTTGAAGAGTTAAAGATAGAATATTTATATTTAGTCCGAAAGACAATGTTTGGAGATGCAGACGATACAGACTATGATAGATTCTTTGAATTACAAAACTTGTTATTTGCAGATGTTATTTTTTAGATAAATATGATATTCCTTCGGAATAGTATCTGGGGGATGCGAACTGCGTTAACACGGTGTATGCGGTTCGGGCTCACCCAAATGGCTCCCTGCTGTCGCAACTTCGCATACACCTGAACTTTATTGAGGGTAAGATAATTGACAGCAAAAAAATGATTCGTAAGAAATAAAAGAATATTAAAAGCCTGTTCAATATTTATAAAAAGGCTTTTATTTATTTTTGTTTGAATTTTTTTATATTTACTAACGGTTATACCACAAACAAGCAAAGGCAGTGTGGGTGTAAAAAAGATGGTGGTAATAAAATAATAATTTTCAATACTCCAAATATTCCTTAAACAACATTTCTACATAAGATTTTCCGTTGTGGTTAACCTTTGCACTATCAGTTGCAGAGGTGTATTTTACTTCATAATAAATATTCTGACTTTGGTCAAACACAAAATAATTATCAGTTTCAACCCAACCAAGTCCGCCGTCGAAAGCATAATACGAAAATGGTTTTGAGTAAGGATTAAAAAGATTTTTGCTCCATCGGTATTTCTCATGCTTTAAGCCAAGCTGAGCAAGTAAAGTTGCAGATAAATCGGTTTGCGAGCATGGCATTTCAAACTTTTTTCCTCTAAATTCAGGTTTAATCACGTTACCAAATAACAACATAGGAATGTGCCTGTATTCGGGCGAATAAATCATCCAATTGCGGGGTGAGTTGTGACTGTGGTCGGCAACAAGTATAAATAGTGTGTTGTTATACCATTTTTGCGTTTTAGCTTTTCTGAAGAAATCGCCAAGACAACTATCAGTGTAATATGCAGAATTAATAAAATTACGAGCATCGCCACCCCAATGGAAAATTTCGGGAAATGGCTGGTCGTAAGGATTATGGCTCGAAAGTGTAAAAGCAACAGCAAAAAATGGCAACGGATATTTATTAATTCTGCCAAGCCAGGTTTGAAGCATATACTGGTCGTGCACCCCTAACCTGCCTTGCGGAATATAAGACGGAAAATCTTTACCTTCAAAAATATCATCAAACTTATTGTAATAAATTAATCCTTTTATATTTCCGTAACTTAATTGTCCGCCATATATAAACGAAGTATGATAACCCTGTTGTTGTAAATCGTGTGCTATGCAAGGTAATTTAACATATTTGTCAAGTTGATTTACAATAATAACATAAGACAATGTTGGGCTTCCTGACAAAACTGCCGGAATCCCTTGGTCGCTAAGCGAACCGCTACTATAAGTTCTTGTAAAAAGTACCCCGTCTGAAATCATTTTTTCAAAATTCGGTGAAATACTGTCGTAGCCGCCAAGCGAATGAATTAAATCTGCCGACCAGCTTTCTAACAAAATTAAAACAACATTCGGCTTTTGAGTAGTTAAAATTAGTTGAGTGGTATCTTTTTCAACAGAATAAAGAGAATCAACAGTTGTTTTAGCATCTTCAAGGTCATAAAATACAAATGGGTTGGTATTTTTGTATCGCATATTTTTTATAACACTTGCCGTAACATTCCATTGTGAATTTACCGCTGTTAGATTTATAAAATTATTTTTCGAGAAGTAAACATCGGTCTGATGAAGCGGAATGGGATGTAAACCGCCTCTAATGCCCAATATAATTAAAAATGGAACAGTAATAAGAAAAAGAAATGAAACAATAAAATTTCGTTTAACCAGAATAAATCTTACGTGAACAAACTTGCGATATAAATAAATTACTAATGCGGTGATTCCAAAAATTGCGACAAATCCGAATACCAGTTCGCTCCATTTGGCTGTATGAAAAACCTCTGAAGGCTGACTTAAATACGAAATTGCTTTAAAATTCATTTTTACATGCCACTCACGATAAAGCGGAAGTTCACCAATTGAAATAATTACCGAAGTAAAAATTAATAAATAAGAATACCATAAATTAATGATATAAAAGCCCCTCCATCTAATTAAAGATTCTATCAAAAGAACTATAAACGGGAACCCCAATATATAACAAGATGCAGAAATATCAATATAAACACTATACCAAAAAACTTTTAGTACTTCAATAAAATTTGTATTAAGAACTTCATTAAAATTGTAAAAAAGAAAAATCAACCGCAATAACTGAAAAAACAATATCCAAAAAAGAAATTGTTTCAGAAAAATAAAAGGTATTCGTTTAGCCATTTTTAAAACTTATACTGTTTGCGAGATATACTAAAAACGGAATACATTTATATATTTTGATTGTTGAAAAATTTGAAATCTGAAATCTGAAATTGGAAAAAATGTACGGTTTTATCCCATTTGTAGTATAATTCCCATAATTCGTAATTATTTGAAAAATCCTAAATCTTAAATCATTAATCTTAAATTTCTTATTCCTTCTCACCTATCTCTTTCATAATCTTGTTTATTTCGGCTTCACTGCTATAAAGTTTTTCTTTGCAAAAAGTCAGCAATTCGGCTGCACGTTTTACCTGCTGGGCAAGATTATCAATCTCAATTTCTTCGTTCTCGATAAGCGAAACAATTTTCTCGAGTTCAGCAAATGCTTTGTTATAAGTTAATTCCTGTTTTGCCATAAGATTTTATTTTTTTACAATACTTAAAATTTTTCCGTTTACAAGTTTAGTTTCAATCTGGTCGCCGTTGGTTACTTCAAAAATGTTTTTTATTGTTTTTCCATTAAAAGTTGTTATTGAAAATCCTTTCTTTATAATAGTTTCGGGTTTACATTGAAAAACAATTCTTTGGTCAGATAATATCTTCATATTTTGGTTGTGAAGCATTGATTTTACAAATACTACAAGTTTATTGTTATCAACTTTTATTTTATTATTTTGATTTTTGAAAACATCGTGCCATGAATATCTTAATCTACTCTCAATTTCGGTAAGAACAGCACTATTTGCAGATATTTTTTTTGAACTCCCGGTGGTAAAACGGTAACCGGCTCTAATAAGATTTTCTTTTTTCTGCTGAACAATGTTTTTTGCAAAAAAAGTTAGCTGTTCAGAAACTATTTCAATATTATGTTTCCCATTATCAATAAGGTTTTTAGCCTTGTCAACAATGGTTTCTGACATTGTTTCAATTTCTGAAGCGAAACCCGAAACTTTATCAATTAAAAATGTTGCGGCGGCAGTTGGCGTTTTTACGCGTGTATTAGCAACCATATCAACTACGCTTTGGTCGCGTTCGTGTCCTATTCCGGCAATTACAGGCAAGGGAAACTGACAAATATTAGATGCCAGTTCGTAGCTGTCGAAACAGCTTAATTCGGCACGACTACCTCCCCCACGGATAATAACAACAACATCAAAATTTTCGACATAACGAAAAATTTTGTCAATAGCATTTAATATTGAGATTTCTGCATCTTCACCTTGCATATACGCCTGAAATAAACAAGGGTAAAACACAAAACCATATTCATTATTTTTGAGTTGCGAAATAAAATCGCCGTATCCTGCCGCAGTTTCCGAAGAAATTACCGCTATACGCTGAGGAACTACAGGCATTTCGAGTTGGCGGTTCATATCAAAAATACCATCGGCAACAAGCTGCTGAATTGTAAGTGTCCGCTTTTGCTCCATATCGCCTAAAGTGTAAGCCGGGTCAATATCGTGAACAGTTAAGCTATATCCATATAACTCGTGAAATTCTACAGAAACATTTACAAGAATTTTCATACCCTGAGCCAAACTGCTGTTTGTTGAAGTTTCAAAATAAGGTTTTATCAGACGATAGGTGTTTGCCCAGATATTAGCTCTTGCCTTTGCCAAAAGACTATCCGAAGAATCATCCTTCTGAATAAACTCAAGATAACAATGTCCCGAAATATTTTGACGTATTTCACTTATTTCGGCAACAAGCCAATAAGTTTTGGTTAAATTTTCTTTTAACACCTCTTTAACAAGGTTGTTAAGTTCTAATAAAGAAATATATTCGTGAGTCATTATTTTATTATGTTCATTGTTTATCGTTCATTGTTTTATGTTAATTGCCTATTGCTTATTGCTAATTGTTTATTGTTCAATTATCATTGTTGTTTATTTGTTATTTGAGATTTAGTTTTTAACTATCAATCTTTTGTATGTATTATAATGTGTTTGAATTTTCAAAACATAAGTTCCGGAAGCAATTTCATTCAGGTTTTTAATATTTATTGTATTTACGCTGTGTTGAATTAGTTCGGAAGAAGTTTTAAGCACGGTTTTACCAACCAAATCGAGCATTTCAATAAAAATTTTATTTGAAGTATCGGTCATAAAATTTATATTAATACCTGATGAAAAAGGAACAGGAAAAACATTTATAAGTTGTTCGTGCATTAAATCTTTAATTTGAGTATCGCTTAACAAAGCGTGAGCTACAGCAAAATCAGGAATACCATATCCCAAAAGTGTATCTGGAGATGAATATTGCGATGCGCTTTTAATTATCGCTTCTCTTACTTGCATGTTGGTAGCGTTGGGATGAGCCTGCCACAAACATGCAGTCATTCCGGCAATAATGGGACATGAAAATGAAGTTCCGCTGCCATTTACAATATTTCCACCGGCATCGGCAACGGCAGTTCCCCAACCCATTGAAGCGACATCGGGTTTTATGCGTCCATCAATTGATGGACCAACTGATGTAAATGGTGCAGGTTGTTCCAAACTATCTACAGCACCAACAGCAAGAATACTATCGGCATCAGCAGGAATTCCGATGCGGTGCCAAGGTTTGTCGCCCGAATTACCAGCACTTATAACTACTATCATTCCTTTTCGCGAGGCAATATTTGCCGAACGGCTTGCCACCGAGGTATATCCGTTTAAATCATTCCATGTATGATTCATAGTCGGGTCATCAAATTCGGTGTAACCCAAACTTGAACTGATAATATCGGCGCCAAGACTGTCGGCATATTCAGCGGCACAAACCCATGTATATTCTTCAAAAATATATTCGCCCGTAATTTCTTCGCTTTTAATCAACGAAAAAGATGCACGTGGTGCAGTTCCTACAAGCCAACCGGGTTTTAATGCTCCAATGGTTGACAATACCGAAGTTCCGTGCGAGGCGGATTCATAAACTGTTATATCGTTTTTTCCGGTTACGAAATCGCGGGTTGAAACAATCCTATTGTTATAATAAAGGGAATCAAAAACATCAGACGTATTTGTGCCGATAAAACCTGCATCAATTATGGCAATTAACATTCCTTCGCCTATAAAACCGAGATTATGTAATACATTTCCGTTTAACATCAAAATTTGATCTGTTCCCATGCCGTAATTGTAATAATCGGAAAGAGTTCCCAATTCTTTTTTGTTTGATTTTGCATTTTTTGTAATAAGGGGACGTACATATTTGTATGATTGAACAAATGAAATCCCAGGTAAAGTTGTTAAAAATGTTGAATCTATTACTGTTACCAACACACCATTTAACCATTTTGAGGCATCAAAAACATCAAAACCTGTGTTTTCAATACTATCAATATAAAATTGACTTACAGGAATATCCAAAGAATCAACCGGGATACTCTGGTGAGTGCGCCTATCAATTGCACGTTGTGATAAATATTGAACCGGATTTGAAATGGAGTAAACCGAATTCGCTTTATTGGTAAACTGAATCCAGTAAATGCCGGGATGTTGCGAAAAACCGAGAACAACTATCAGATTAAAAACAATAAAAAGTATTTTTTTCATTTTGCAGATTTTGAATTTACTGAAATAATGGTTTGGTAATACAAATGACCTATCTTAATATGCTGTTCAATAGGTTCATTAAGAATAACATATGCCTGGTCAATTGCAATAACCATTTTATTAATTAAACCATAATTTACAGCATATTGTTCAATAGTTAAATATTTATTTATATATGATTCGCTATTCTCCTGATTTACTGTTAATACCGAATCGAAAAATAATCCGTTTAAAGTTACCGGTTGGTCAATACCTGTAATGATATAAGTTTTTGCATCTAAAGTATTAAAAGCATTGCCATCCCATGATTTTTCGTTTTCGGGTGGAAAAATAATTTTAACAAATCTTTGATTTTCTTCAACACTATGAGCCTGATTATTTAAAATCTGATTTTCCCAAACATCTGAAATTTGCCATGCCTGAGAAGAATCGGCACGTTTATATCTTTCAAGCCTCCAAGCCGTGTTTCCACTGTTGTCGGTAAAAAATGAGTCGATTCTCTCTTTTAATTCGTAAATAACTGTATCATATTTATTTATAGTATCGTCAATGGTTATATCTGTAACTTTGTAAATACGTTGCAAACCATGCTTTAGTGGGAAATAGTTGAACTTGTAATTAACAGGTACAGGAGCATTTTCTTTTCTGCACCCCGAAAATATTACTAACAACACACATAAAAAACCATATATTTGCCGGAAACTCATAATTTATATTTTAGCAAAAGGCAAATTTACAAAATAATTCCGCCACCAACAACATCGCTGCCTTCGTAAAAAACAGCAGACTGTCCGGGAGCAATAGCATAAAGCGGTTCGTTAGTTTTAACATAAAAACAATTTTGTTCCTGTAAAATTGTAGCAGCAACTGGTGGGGTTTTATAGCGGATTTTAAGTTGAACCTGTTGGTTAGGTTTTATTTTTGAATATTTTATTAAATTAACCTGATGAATTTTAAGACTATGGCAAATTAAATTATCATAACTTCCTAAAACAATTTCATTTGCTTTGGGGCGAATTTCAACCACAAAACGTGGTTCACCAAGTGCAATTCCAAGTCCTTTTCGTTGTCCGATAGTGTAATACGGAAAACCTTTATGTCGCCCTAAAATTTTTCCATCGGTAGAAATAAAATTACCGCAACCGATTTTATCATCAATATCAGGAATCTGTTCTTTTAAAAATTTGCGGTAATCGTTTTTTGGGATAAAGCATATTTCCTGACTTTCGCGCTTATTAACAAGATTCGCCATGCCTTTTTCGGTTGCCTGTTTTTTAATATCAGTTTTTTTCCATTTTCCGAGCGGAAAAATTGTTCGTGCAAGATTTTGCTGTGTAAGCATCCATAAGAAATAAGTTTGGTCTTTAGTTTCGTCGGCACCGCGACAAAGTATATAACGGTTATTTTCTCTGCGCACCTGTGCATAATGTCCGGTGGCGATAAATTTACATTCCAGTTTATCGGCGAGTGTTATAACATCACCCCATTTTGTTACAGCATTACAACGCACACAGGGGTTAGGGGTTCGACCTGCCAGATATTCACTTACAAATTCTTTAATTACGGTTTTATTAAAATGTTCGCGTAAATCAAGCACGTGGTGCGAAATTCCTGTTTTTTCAGCAAATTGCTTTGCTTCCATAATTGAATCAATGCTGCAACACCCTTTTTG
>PCSS01000149.1:8704-9993 GCA_002771395.1 Bacteroidetes bacterium CG23_combo_of_CG06-09_8_20_14_all_32_9
ATATAGTCCCAAGTACGAAATGTAACACCAATTACTTCACAGCCATCTTCTTTTAAAAATAATGCAGCCAGCGAACTGTCAATTCCGCCACTTAAACAGACCAATACTTTTACTTTGGACATTACTTGTAAGTTCTCAATATTTATAGGTAAAACTAATAAATTTCAGATTTCAAATTATTTATTTGCCATAATTACATTGCAATTTACAATTTGTGTCATGCAATCTGCAATCTGAAATTTGAAATCTGAAATTGGAAAAAATGTATAAATATATCCCGTTTTTAGTATAGATCAATTAGGTCAATTTTATTCGTCAGTTACCTATGAATATTGAGAAGTTATCATTATTCCTGATTGTTACTTTTATAAAAATCCTTTTCGTTTGGTTCGGGAATTTTTCCTTTCATTCCCTCCCACTCTTTCATTTGTTTTTTAAATTCCTCGTTATATTTTTCTTCATCAACTAACTTACCATTAACATATTCCATTTCTTTCCAAACTGTACCATCTTTGTTGTAAACCGTCCATTTTTTATCGGGCAAATCATTTTTGTAATACCCTTTTAAATAAAGTTTTCCATCGTCAAAATAAACATTAAACGGACCGTCGCGTTTTTCATTAATATGCATAGTTTCAAAACGAACAGTTCCGGTTTCAAAAAAAATTTTCCAAAGACCGTTTTTTTTACCGTTTTTAAATGTTAATAATTCCGATTGTTGTCCGTTTGGAAAGAAGTTTTTTGAAACGCCATCTTTCACACCTTCTTTATATGATTCTATCGCTGCAAGATTTCCATCGTTATAATAATAATTCCAAATACTATCTTTTATATTTTGGCTGACATATTTGCCTTCAGCCATTTTTTCATTATTATCCCAGTAAAGCGTTGCATAGCCAATTGTTCCGGTTCTGTTATATTTTATGTATGCTTTTAACGGGCCACTTTCGTAATATCTTTTATAATCGCCAATTAATTTATTATTAACAAAGTATCCTGTATAAGCAATTTTTCCGCTCTCGTACTTTCTTATCCATTTGCCCTGACGGTTTCCCTGAATGTCGGTATAATTTATTAAAGCGGTTGTATCACCGGTTTTTTGTCCAACATTTTGAGCAATAGTACAAGAAATCGCATTAATACATATAACAAATGCTAAGAAAAATCGCATAGATGACAGATTTTATTTTAAACGACGAAATTAATAAAAAATTGGTAACTACTCACCCCCTATCCTAATGTCACTAATTTAAGGATAAATTTAATAAATAACGAACACCGAACAAGGA
>PCSS01000386.1:0-948 GCA_002771395.1 Bacteroidetes bacterium CG23_combo_of_CG06-09_8_20_14_all_32_9
CTCTTTTGGCTTTTTGGCATCCGCCTTTTCGCCTGATGAATTACTTTGGCCAATGTAAAAATTAAACGAAAACAGCGCATACATAAATCCGTAATTCATATTTATATCATAAGTTCTGTCTGTTAATAAGTAGTTGTTGTTATTTGGAATATATATTTCAACATCTTTTTTGGTTTGTTTGGCAGTTGCGAAAAACCAGCGTATGCCTAATTCCCCGCCAATGCTGAATTGTTCGCTAAAATAATATTCTGCACCAAAGCCGCCCACTGTACCCCACATACCGTATTTAGAGTTCTTTTGAAGAGCTTCAACATTGTCGGGTACAACTCCGTTTTCTTTGTATTGGAATGTTACAAAGGGTTTCAAAAACGAAAAATTTACATAAGTACTTATATCTTTTTTATTGAAAAGAAATGTTTTTAAACCCAAATGAGGTATATAAAATATTCCTGTAAATTTATATTCATCACTGTAGATTTCAAGCATGTTTAGGTCGTAATTGTACCTCATGCCTTTTTCCGTATAAGTGTAGCCCCCTTTAAAAAACATAAAACCTATATAAGGCTCAAAGTTTTTAATTCTGTAACCCGCATATCCCGTGTTGACATAAAGTCCGGGTACAATGTTGATGCTTGGTGTAATGGACATAGAAAACTGTGCATAAGCGTTGCTCGTCCAACCAATTATAGCAGAAAACAAAATTGCAACTGTAAATACTTTTTTCATTTTATTTATTTTTTAATTCCCCTACTCTATATGGCTTTTCGGATACGCCCCGTTTTTTATAGTGGTTGCAGGACTCCACTTTTTATTGTTTAATTGTCTGAACCAAGATTTTTTTGATTCACTTGATTTCATTGATTTTAAAATCATAGTAAATCATTTCACCCCGTTAAATAGAGTCTGTCTATAAAGTCCGCTGACTGCGTTATGCCCCAGTATGCTTCG
>PCSS01000386.1:1001-1744 GCA_002771395.1 Bacteroidetes bacterium CG23_combo_of_CG06-09_8_20_14_all_32_9
ATGGACAGACACTAAATAATTACTATTTATACATTCGTTCACCCCGTTGGATATTGTTTGTGGTTCGTTCTTATTTATGATAAAATAAAATTATCCAACGGGGTGAATTTTATAAGTTCACCTATTGTTATCCAAAAGATTATCCAACGGGGTGAATCCCGTTCTTAGTATATATCCGTTTGCAGTATAGAACTAATTTTTTTCTGCTCTGTCGGTTTCCCGCTTTCTGTCTTTTTTCTTAATAGTTTCTCGTTTATCGTATAACTTTTTACCACGCGAAATGGCGATCTCTAATTTAGCAAGTCCTTTTTCTGTAATAAAGCAAGAAATTGGAATAATAGTAAATCCTTTTTCTTTTACTTTTCGCTGAATACGGTTTAATTCGCTGCGTTTAAGCAAAAGCTTACGGTCGTGAACGGGAACGTGGTTTGCATATCCGCCATGAGTGTATTCGGCAATGTGCAAACTACGAATAAAAAGTTCGTTGTTTATAAAGATGCAATAAGAATCAACAAAATTAATTTTCCCCTGGCGTATTGATTTTATTTCGCTGCCGGTAAGAATTATTCCGGTAACAAATTTTTCAAAAAGCTCATAATGAAATCCTGCTTTTTTATTTTTACTGATTATTTTATTGCTCATCAACTATTAAACTACAAATAACTTAACGGGACTTCTAAAAATTGCTTTTTCTTTGTTGGACTTCAATTTTAAAATTACTCACAATTTTAATTATTTTTTTA
>PCSS01000386.1:1780-3740 GCA_002771395.1 Bacteroidetes bacterium CG23_combo_of_CG06-09_8_20_14_all_32_9
GTCCGCCTCGAAAAATCTAATTTTTAGAACCCCTCTTAAAATGCTATACTTTGAATGGCTTAAATTTATACATTTTTCAAATGGTAATCGGTAAACGGTAATCAGTAATCGGTAAACAGTAATCGGTTAGAACACACCGATTACTGATTACTAAATGTACAATTTTATCACGTTTTTAGTATAAATAAGCAACTCCGGTAAGAAAGAAAGCAGCCGTAATAAAACCTAAAGTTACTGCAATTGCTCCATAAACACCCATCATAATTAAAATACTTACAATGGCATAACCTACTTTTTTATCTTCGGGAGTTTTCATCATTGGTGTAAATCCTATCCAGAAAATATAAAAAGAATACAAACCGGCGATGCTTACAAAAAATAAAATGGGAAGAAGTCCCGAAACAATACTTGCTAAAAATGAAGCTGTGTAAGAATATATTACAAGTTTAAATGCATTGTCAATATTTGGAGTTGAGCCAAAGCTTGGTGCCAATGCATTAATAATGTATGCCGAAATAAAAATTCCCGCAAAAGGAATAATTAATGCTACAATAGATGTAACAATAGCATAAGTTATTGAGAAGAAAAAAGGATGAAAAATCAAATTTCCAATAAATGAAGCAACTGCAACGGCAAGAATATACGGTAAGGCATATCCCGTTATAACCGCAGTTTTGTTTGTGGTTTCCTGTTCAATAACGTTCTATTCTTCTGCAGGTTTAATAAGAATGTTTGTTGTTCTTTTAATAATTGCATTAAGGTCCATAATTTTTGAGTTTTAGTTAATTTAGCCGCAAATTTAATACATTTTTTTTTAATGAATACCATATATAATATTTTAACAATTCTTGGACCTACGGCTACGGGTAAAACACGATTAGCGGCTCAACTCTGCTATAAAATTAACGGCGAAATAATTAGCGCCGACTCAAGGCAAGTATATAAGGAAATGGATATTGGAACAGGAAAAGATATTAGCGATTATGTTGTTAACAAAATAAATATTCCATATCACCTTATAGATATTGCAGATGTGGGTTATCAATATAATGTTTTTGAGTTTCAACGCGATTTTTTAAAAGCATTTAAGCTGATTAACCAAAGCAATAAATTTCCCGTACTTTGCGGTGGTACGGGCTTATATATTGATGCAGTTTTAAAGGGTTACAGGTTGATTGATGTGCCAATAAATCCCGAGTTTAGAAAGAATCTTGAAAATAAATCACTTGCCGAACTCACTTTAATTTTAAAAAACTACAAATCGCTTCATAATAAAACTGATGTTGATACTGTTAAAAGAGCAGTTAGAGCAATAGAAATTGAGGAATACTATAAACATTCTCAATTAATTAATAAGAATTATCCAAAATTAAACAGCTTAATTATTGGAATAAGTTGCGAAAGAGAACTGCGAAGGCAAAGAATTACAGAACGGCTTAACAAAAGAATTTCAGAAGGATTAATTAAAGAGGTTGAAAATTTGCTGAATAAAGGATTAACTCCCGAACAGTTAATTTATTACGGTTTGGAATATAAATTTATAACAGAATATCTGACAGGTAAATATTCTTTCGATGATTTTTTTGCAAAACTCGAAACAGCCATTTACCGGTTTGCAAAACGACAAATGACATATTTTAGAGGTATGGAAAGAAAAGGCACTATAATTAATTGGATTGACTGCACTTTGCCCGATGACGAAAAAATTGAAATAGTTTTAGATAAATTCAGAACTCCTAACCTATCCTTAAAAATCACATAGTTACAGTCCTTCTATCGCAAAATTCACCTCGTTAGATAGCTTAAAAAAAAGCAAACAATATATAACAGAACTCGTGCTCTAATCAATTTTTCGGTAATGCAATCGCAAACCACTTTTTGATAAATTGTTCAAAATTGTTATATTGTTATCGTACAAATGTTTAGCGATATGGCTATTTGGCAATCATATAAAAGCAAT
>PCSS01000219.1:0-8430 GCA_002771395.1 Bacteroidetes bacterium CG23_combo_of_CG06-09_8_20_14_all_32_9
GTCAGGATATTGTTAATTATGCAACTTTTAATCGAAATGCCTTAGTAATAGCTGCTGTCGGAAATGATGGTCTCAGTACAAATGCTGTATTGTATCCTGCATCTTTTGATAATGTTTTGAGTGTTGCTGCAACTATTCAATCTGATATTAAATGGGATAAGTCAACTTCTGGTCCACAGGTAGATGTTTGTGCACCAGGTTATTATATTTATTCGACAAGAAAAAATAGCGGATATACCTGGTGTGAGGGAACTTCAATGGCATCACCAATTGCTGCATCGTGTGCAGCTTTAATAAAGGCATGGTACAGCGATACTTTAACAGCATTGCAATTAGGCGAAATTCTTAGAATGACTTGCGATAATATTGATACAATTACCGGGAATTTACCTTATGCCGGGAATCTTGGAAGAGGCAGAGTTAATCTTTACAGGGCACTTACCGATACGCTTCCGCCGGCGGTTAAATTCATTAATTACAACTTTACAACTAATAACGGAAGTTTTATTAAACCCGGAGATACTGTTGAAATTAAAGGAGATTTTATTAATTACTTAACCGTTACTCATCATCTTTTGGCAAATATAAGTTCAAATAATTTGCACATTCATTTTTTAAATTCGGCAAATAATTTGGGTGTAATAAATACAATGGAAACTGTATCTAATACCTCTTTACCATTTATTTTTTATGTTGATGAGCAATCGGGTTATGACCAAGAGGTAACATTTAAAATACAATATTCAGATACGCTTTATTCAGACGTTCAGTTTTTTAAAACTACATTAAACCCGAGTTATGCTGATATTGATACTAATAACATTATACTAACATTAACTTCAAACGGGAAGTTAGGATATAATAATTTGTACCCTTTACAAGGTTCTGGTTTACGTTACAATAATAGCGACAGTTATTTATACGAAGGTGGTTTTACCATCGCCCAAAGCGGCTCAAAAATTTCGAGGTGTTTTAGCGGCGAAAGTAATTTTAAGATATTTAACGGCATAAAGCCGGTAATTCCTGCTTCACCAGCCGATGAACGCTGGATTTCGGTTTTTTCCGATTCACTTTCGGGCATATCAACTTTAGGGCTAAATATAAAGATGGATGCAATGGAATGGAATACTCCCGATAAGTCCGATTTTGTCATTCTTAATTATACTATTTATAACAATAACACTTATAATTTAGATAGTTTATATGCCGGTATTTTTTGCGATTGGGATATAGTAAATTATTTACGAAATAAGACATTGTTTAATAATTTATTAAGATTATCTTATTCTTGGTACACGGGTCAAACTAATTTTTATACGGGTGCAAAATTACTTTCCTCTCAAAATGGTTATCATTATGCTTTTGACTATACTGAAACCGGGAGCGGAGGGATAGATATTTACGATGGAATGTCTGATATGGAGTTATTTTACGCACTTAAAACCAATCGCGATTCTGCCGGAACATCTGCTAACGGAAACGATGTTGCCGATTTAATAAGTTTTGGACCATTTAATATTGCAGGTAGCGACTCTATAACTTTATCGTTTGCATTACTTGCATCAAATAGTTTATATAACATTGAGCAGGCGGCTGCCAATGCTCAAATTCTGTATGATTCACTTTACATTTCTGCACCTGAATTAATATTACAAACATGTTCGTTAAATGTTTTTCCGAATCCATCAGTCGGAACTATAAATGTGTTGTTTAATTCAAAATTAAATACAACTGCTGAATTTAAAGTTTATAATGTTATAGGAAAAGAAGTTTACTCCAAAATTGGAATAAAACTCTATCAGGGTGAAAATAGAATTACCTTGGAAAATAAATTGCTAAATGGAGTTTATATTCTGAAAATAAATACTCTGAATGAGACGTTTTCTGCACCATTTGTAATTAAATAACTCACCTTACGCAAAAAACAAATATGCCACGAATTACACTAAAAAAAAATGAAAAAAGTATTTAATCCGCCTCAAGCGAATTGTATTTTGTATCTTTTTCTTTTAAATTCGTGCAATTAGTGGCTAATCTTTTCTGCTGAGCAGTTACAAATAATTTATTTGTTATTTATTCTGTTAATTATTTCTTCTGATGATTTAACTGAGTTTTTAAGCCATTCCAATAAAATAATTTCTTTTTCGGAATCTGAAATTTGCCATTTAATATTCGATTTTTTTAATTTTTCAACAGTGTTTGAAAGAAAAATACCAACTGAAACTGAAACATTAAAACTTTCGGTAAAACCATACATCGGTATTTTTACAAATTCATCGGCAAGCGCCATAGCTTCATTTGATAAACCGGAAAGTTCGGTACCAAAAAGCAACGCAAATTTTCCTTTTGAAATATCAAAGTCATTAAGCAAAATCGAATTTTTATGCGGAGTGGTTGCAATAATTCTATACCCTTTATTTTTAAGGTTTATTATAGTTTCCTGTATATTAGCCGGGTTGTTTTGTCCAAAATTAATAGTAAGCCACTTAGCCGCTCCCATTGAAATTCCGGGATTGGGTTTAAATTCATTTCTATTTTTTATTACATAAACATTTTGTACACCAAAACAATCGCAGGTTCGTAAAATTGCACTTGCATTATGAGCCTGAAAGACTTCTTCTAAAACAACGGAAATATAATTTGTTCGGTTTTTTAATATTTGTTTAAATTTATTAAATCTTTGCTTTGTAATAAATTCTGATAAATATTTAATAACAGTTTTGTTTTCCATTAATAACAAAAAAAAAGAGGGAGTAAAAAACTCCCTCTAATTTACACATCAAAAATTACTTAATTGTGCCTGTAATCTCGCTGCCTGGTTTGAAACGAACAACTTTTTTTGCAGGGATTTTGAGTTCTTTCCCGGTTTGTGGGTTTCTTCCAATTCTTGCTTTGCGTTTCACAACTGAAAATGAACCAAATCCTACTAAAGCAACGCGATCACTCTTTTTGAGAGTTTTTGTTGTTACTGTAAGAAAAGAATCAATAGCTTTTTTTACATCAGTTTTGGTCATTTTTGCATCACTAGAGATGGCATCAATCAATTCAGCTTTGTTCATAAACTTTTTAATTTAAAGGTTAATAATTAGAATTCATTTGCAAAAATAAAGCAGTGTAGCGGATACACCAAACATTTCGTCAAAAAAATGACGTTTTGTTGATAAATAAAGGGAATTGTTAATAACTACCCCTGTTTTTTTAGATTTTACAGGGATTTTATAAGAAATTTTATCTAAAACATCAACTTTTATTGATGTTTAGTAAGTATAAAATTTTTAAATAATCCATTTTACTTAATAAATACTGGTCTAATGGAACTTTTTGAATTGCAAGTTTTGCAAACGTACAAATTACATTTTTTTTATAAAAATTGAAAGCAAAATATTACTTTTGCAGCAAATTTGGAGAGATGGCAGAGTGGTCGAATGCGGCGGTCTTGAAAACCGTTGTTCGGGTGACCGGACCGGGGGTTCGAATCCCTCTCTCTCCGCAAAACCGAAATGCCCATCTTGTTGTGTGGGCTTTTTTTATAATTTATGCTTGTCCGAAAATAAAAAAATCAAGTATAAAGCAGGCATTTTGGTTTAAAGTATTATATTTCGGTAATAAACGAAGGTAATTCTTTTCTCCCGGCTGATAGTAAAGGCAATATAATGAAAACCATCTGGAACATTAAACAATAAACAGTGAACATTTACATTAAAAAAATATATATACAGTGCGTAACATCAGATTGTAAGTTTTAAAATATCAAACTTATTAAAGTCAAAAACAAGCATTGAATCATTATTGTACTTGTCCAATATAATTTGAATAGTTGCATTTGCCATAAAAACACCAATAATTCCGGGTACTATACCGAGAACACCACTTTCATTACAGCCGGGTATATCTTCCGGATTAGGCGGTTCACCATAAACATCTCTTAAATTTTTTCCATTTTTATAATTAAATACGGCAAGTTGTGCTTCAAATTTAAAAATACTTCCATATACTAAGGGTTTTTTAAGTTTCACACATGTATCGTTTACCAAATATCGTGTAGGGAAATTATCAGAACCATCAGTAATAATATCAAATTGAGAAATAATTTGTTCACTGTTTTCCTTATTCAGTATATCATTAAAAACAATAAATGAAACATTTGGATTTTGAGCTTTTAATTTTTTTGCTGCTGTTTCCGCTTTTGGTTTTCCGACATCATCGGTTGAATATAAAATCTGGCGTGGTAAATTGTGCAGTTCTATTTTATCAAAATCAATTATTCCGATAGTTCCAACACCTGCTGCACATAAATATTGCAGCACAGGGCAACCCAAGCCACCGGCTCCAACAACAAGCACTTTGGAGTTTTTTAATTTCTCCTGTCCCTTAATGCCTATTTCGGGCAGCATCAACTGCCTGCTGTAACGAATTAATTCTTCTTTAGTGAATGCTGACATAATTTATAAAAATGATTTGTCCCAGTCTTTCCAAACGGGTTCGTAATTTATACTTGAAATAAGTTTTGCAATTTGATTTGCATTTCGTTCATCCGAAATTTCAAATTGCTCAAGCGATTCCGGTTCAACAGCATAACCACCTGGATTTGTTTTTGAGCCGGCACTCATACTGGTTACACCCAACTTGATAATATTGTTGCGAAATTTTTCAGATTCGCGGGTTGAAATGGATAATTCAACATCTTCGTTGAATAAGCGGTAAGCACAAATTAATTGCGCAAGTTCTTTGTCCGTCACTGATACTTCAAAAGTTTTAAAAACTTTTGAAATATTGCCATTTTTAGCGACTTCTATAGGCCGGATACGGGGAAATGAAATTGAATATTTTGTTTGCCAGTATTTTTTTTGCAGATAATCTAAATGCAGCGCACAAAAAAATGAATCGGTGCGCCAATCTTCCAAACCTAATAATACTCCTAATCCGATTTTGTGCATCCCCGCGTTTCCAATCCTATCGGGTGTTTCAAGACGATAATAAAAATCCGATTTCTTCCCTCTCGGATGATACTCCTTGTATTTTTCCTTGTGATATGTTTCCTGGTAAACAAGCACAGCATAAATTCCTGAGTGCTGCAATTCCTCATATTCATTTTGTTCAAGAGGCTGAACTTCTATAGAAATATTTGCAAAATATGGCTTTATGATTTCAATCGCTTTTATAAAATAATCTACATTTACTCTTTGTTTTGCTTCGCCTGTTACGAGCAGAATATGATTAAACCCGTGTTTTTTTATTTCGGTTATCTCTCTTAAAATTTCATCAGTGGTTAATGTTTTGCGTTTTATTTTATTATCTAAACTAAAACCGCAATAAGTGCAGATGTTGTTACACTCATTGCTCAAATACATCGGAACATAGAGCTGAATTGTTTTTCCGAAACGCTTTTGTGTGAGTTGATGACTTAACTGTGCCATCTGTTCCAAATAAGGAGCAGCAGCAGGAGAAATCATAGCTTTAAAATCTTCGGGCGTTCTTCGATTGGATGAAAGAGCCGTTTCTACATCATGCGAAGATTTATCGCAGATAGATTTTTTTACCTCATCCCAGCTTTGCAAATCATATATTTCTTTAAAAGTCATTTTCCTTTTTTTATTCTAATACAAAAACGCAGTAAGCGGACTGCTTGCTTCTGCAATTTGTTTTATTGTTCCAGGTTTAGCTTTGTATGCCATTCTTCCTGCTTCCACTGCCATTTTAAATGCCCTCGCCATTTCTATTGGATTTCCTGCCACAGCAATTGCAGTATTCACCAACACGGCATCAGCACCCAACTCCATTGCTTTGGCAGCATCAGATGGAGCACCAATTCCGGCATCAATGATAACCGGAATTTTACTTTGCTCAATGATGATTTCCAGAAAGTCAATTGTCTTTAATCCCTTGTTGCTTCCAATCGGAGAACCAAGCGGCATAACGACTGCTGCTCCTGCATCCTCCAAACGCTTGCACAAAACAGGGTCGGCATGAATGTAAGGCAGCACTACAAATCCGAGTTTGGTAAGTTCTTCAGTGGCTTTCAATGTTTCAATGGGGTCGGGCATTAAATATTTTGGGTCGGGATGAATTTCTAATTTTAACCAGTTTGTTTCTAATGCCTCACGTGAAAGTTGGGCTGCAAAAACAGCTTCTTTTGCATTGCGGGCACCCGAAGTATTTGGCAATAACTTAATGTGCGGATGTGCAAGATGCTTCAAAATGTCGTCATACACTTCAAAAGTTTTTAAAACTTTTGAAGTGTCAATGCGCTTCAATGCGACAGTTACCAATTCGGAACCAGATGCTAAAACAGCATCTTCCATTTGTTTTGAAGAACCGAATTTCCCTGTCCCCAAAAACAAACGCGACTGAAATTCTTTACCGGCAATTATTAATTTTTTCATGTAACAATGAATTAAATTTTTGTATTAATTCTTTTTTGTTTGGATGATTTGTAATTGCACCCGAAACGGCAATTCCGTAAACACCTGTATTTATAAGGGAAGAAACATCATCTATTGTTATTCCCCCAATGGCATAAACAGGAGCGTTCATACACTTCAAAAGTTTTGAAAACTTTTGAAGTGTCAAATTTTTCATTATACTTTTATAACCCTCTAAACCCAAAACAGGGCTTAGTTTTTCTTTTGCAGATGTAAAACGAAATGGTCCTAACCCGATGTAATTACAATTTTCGTTTATGCGCATCATCACATCACTTAAAGTGTTAGCAGTACCTCCAATTATTTTATTTTTTCCTAAAATATTTCGTGCCTGTGTTATGGACATATCTTGCAATCCGAGATGAACTCCATCTGCATCAATATTTTTTGCAACTTCAACATTATCATTCATAATAAATGTTGCATTATATGACGAGTATATTTTTTTTACCTTCTCTGCTAATTCAATAAGATTTTTGTTTTCGCAATTTTTGAAACGCAGTTGAATCCACCCGCATCCTGCATCAAGTGCGCTTTTAATATTTTCAAACTGCTCAATTGCTGTTGTCCCCTGTGATATGTATTGCAATTTACTATACATAATGAACTCCTAATAATGTTTGATTGCTCGATAAAAATCGCTCAATATATTTTTTTGCGTTATAACAAGATGTAATTAAATTATTCCCTAAAGCAAGATTAGAAGCAATGGCAGAAGACAATACGCAACCTGAACCGTGTTTTGGAAATATGCCCGTCTTGGTTGGAAATATTTTTTCAATCTTGTTTTGCATAAACAAATAGTCTATTCCCGGTTCTTTTTTATTGTGCCCGCCTTTCAGCAATACGTTGCAATACTTGGATAATTCTTCTGCTGCTTTTATCGGGTAATTAATTCCAGATAAGAATTTTACTTCATTCGTGTTTGGCGTTATCAGAAAAATATTTTTCAGAACAGAAAACGTTTTTTCTCTATCAAACATTTTATGAAACTCAAAACCTGCACTTGCTTTTATAATAGGGTCCCAAATTAAAAAAGGGTTCTGGTTCCTGGTTTCTGGTTTTTGGTTAAAATACATTATTATTTTTTCAAGAGCATCTATATTCTGAACCAATCCAATTTTAATAACGGTAAACTCAAATCTTTTTCTCAACATTGAAATTTGTTTCAAAATATCATCTGCTTCAATCCACCTCACGTTATCAAACTCTACATCATTTTGAAAAGTGAGTGCACTCATAGCGCCCATTCCGCAAACTTTATGTGCTTCAAAAGTTTTTATATCGGCAAGAATGCCTGCTCCTCCGCTTGGGTCAAATCCTGCAATGCTTAATACACAAATTCTTTCTTCAGCCATTTTTCTTTTATTCGTTTAAATTTCTCAACAGGATTTGCGTTTTGCCAAATTGCTCCGAGCAACGCTATTCCTGAAAATCCCATATCTTTTACGGTGTCAATTTTGTCTTCATCAATTCCTCCGAGCGCAATGATATTTTTAATCTTCAAAAATTTAGAAAACTTTTGAAGATTTTGCAAGTCAAATTTACTTTTATAATCCTGTTTTGAAATGCTATCAAATACCGGACTTAAAAAAGCATAATCAAATTTTTTATCAACCTTTTGGATTTCTTCCAGTGAATGTAACGAGGTACTGATTGTTTTTCCCATCATTGCAAATACAGTGAAGTAATCTATTTTTTTTTTGAGATTACTTTGGTCGCTTTGCTCCCTCGCAATGACGGGTAAATGAATTCCTTTCAAATTATATCCCTTTGCAAGATGATAATGCGAGTGAAGAACAATTCTGTTAAAATACTTTTCAGGAATTTTTTCAATAAACTTTCTCATCTCGTTTTCTGAATAATTTTTCTTTCGCAGATGGAAAAACATCAATCCCTCATTGAAAAGCATCTTTACCTGTTTCAATTCGTAAGGCAAATCTTTATTGCTGGAAATAACAATAATTTTCATTCTTCATGTTTTTTATAGCCAATTTTGTTTCTTGGT
>PCSS01000219.1:8494-8772 GCA_002771395.1 Bacteroidetes bacterium CG23_combo_of_CG06-09_8_20_14_all_32_9
ATCTTTGTGCGTTAGCATATATTGACGCATCTTTGTAAAAAGTCTGATGATTCTGATATTTACTAATATTGCTCTCTTTGAATTAAGAACGCTTGAAAGCATTGCCACACCTTGTTCTGTAAAAGCATAAGGTAATTTTCGTGTGCCGCCCCATCTTGATATTGCAAATTGCAATATCAAGTTTTGAAATTCTTCCTTGGATAATTGAAACATAAAATCTTCGGGAAACCTATATATGTTTCTTCTGACTGCAAGGTTTAAATTTCCTGTTGTTACTC
>PCSS01000219.1:8796-8959 GCA_002771395.1 Bacteroidetes bacterium CG23_combo_of_CG06-09_8_20_14_all_32_9
CAAGCATCACTTTTTCTCCTCTGATAAAATAAATTTTGCTTGCGATTATATCATTATGCAGGATTAATTCTGTAGTTTGCTTTTTCATATTAAAATGTTTAAGATTCCAATTTGGAACTTCAAGTTTATTACTCTTTAACATAATTTTCACTTCCCGATTCCA
>PCSS01000171.1:0-1925 GCA_002771395.1 Bacteroidetes bacterium CG23_combo_of_CG06-09_8_20_14_all_32_9
CAACGGTCCGCTTAAAAGAAATTCTCCTGTAAAATCTAAACGGTGATAATCGGGTAGTCTAACATTATTTCGCCGGGCATACACAGGAACCTGAATTCCCTGGTACCAGAAGAAACTTGTTGGAACTGTGTAAGGTGCACCTGTTGAATAAATCCATGTTGATGAAACCGCAAATTTTGAGGTTACCTGATAGTGAATATTAAAATTTATTGTATGAGGATGGTCGTAATAAGCAGTATATTTTACGCCATTGTTAATATCGGGTGATTGTAAATATGAACGCGACCAAACATAACCCAACCAGTAAGTCAGCCTTCCCGAATTTTTTGCTGCCAGTAATTCAACACCATAAGATTGACCTTCACAAAGTCGTAATTCTCCTTTAATTAAAGGGTTTATAAGAAGTTTGGCATGGTCGGCATAATCTATTATATTGTGCATCCATTTATAGTAACCTTCAATACTTATTTCAAAATCTTTTTTTATTATCAGTTTTGCCAAAGAAAGCGAAACCTGGTCGGCAGTTGAGGGCTTTAGTGCAGGACCTGATGGATACCAAACTTCAAGTGAAGTAAAAGGACTTTGAGATGTTCCGATTTGTCTCAAATACTGAACAGTATGGGTGTATGAAACTGAAGCATTCCAAAAAGTATCAGGCGAAAATTTGAGCGAAAAACGAGGTTCAGGGTTTATAAAAAAATTGTAAACAGTATTTGTATCATAAACAACGTTATATATAACTTCATAATTATTATCAAAATAATATTCTTTTGAAGGTCCATTATTTAAAAATGACGGTAATCTTAAACCGTAATTTATTGAGAATAATTTACTGAATTTTTTATTGTGTCCAAAATATAGCCAGATGTCTTTGTTAAAGTATTTTTCAATAACCGGAATAATAAGATTACTGCTGGGATTCTGAATGTTCAGGTTTCCCGGATTTTCTGTGTTTGTGGCTAATCCTGCACCGGCAATAAATGTGCTTTGCGGTGATTTGTAAAATGTAAGGTCCGATTTAAGCCCGAGTGTGCCAATGTTAGTATTCCAAAAGATACCGTTTTTTTGAGAGATATAAAAATTGTAATTATACCGGCTGGCATAAAGCGTTGTGTTAGAAAACAATTTTTCGTTGTACAAATGATTCCAACGAAGGGTTCCGGTTAAATTATACCATTGAAGTCCGTATTTGTCGGCACTTGTAATTTGCATTAGTTCATCATTTCCAAAGTAAAATGAAAGAAAAATTCTGTCTTTATTTCCAAGTCTGATGTTGGTTTTTGCATTCAAATCAATAAAATTTATACTAATATTATTATTGTACAATTGTTTAAAAAGCCAGTTAATATTTGATTTACGAAAAGATAAAAACCATGACGAAGTCTCTTTTTTAAGTGGTCCTTCAAGTTCAAGATGGAAGGCGGCAGGACCAATTCCTATATTACCCGAAAATTTATTTTTATTTCCTTCTCTTGTAACAATGTCTAATACTGATGAAAGTCTTCCTCCGTATTTAGAGGGAATATCTGATTTGTAAAATTTAAAATCTTTAACTGCTTCGGGCACAAACGATGAAAATAAACCCATTAAATGTGATGGATTATAAACAGGGGCTTCATCAACTAAAATTAAATTCTGGTCTTTTTGTCCGCCACGCACAAAATAATATATCGAACCATCTCCACCCGAAAGCACTCCGGGAAAAGACTGAAGGGTTTTAATAACTTCCGGTTCGCCCATTGCTGCCGAAGTTTTATGAATTATTGCAGGGTTTATATTTATTTCGCCCGATGTATGTTTCCGAAAATTATCAACTATCTCGTTAGCTTTAACCTCTATTTCGCCAAGAGGAATATCATTTGGCAGCATAGACATTTCTATAGAACGATTTGCAATAAGGTTTACATCAATTATTACGATAGTGT
>PCSS01000171.1:1982-2398 GCA_002771395.1 Bacteroidetes bacterium CG23_combo_of_CG06-09_8_20_14_all_32_9
CATTGTCTTTTACATAACCGCTAATAGTGAACTTTTCTTTTGAAAGATTGGAATTTGTTATACTTGTGTTTTTTTCGGAAGACTTCAAAACAACCTGACTTTCTACCACTTGCCAGTTGATTTCAGTTTTGTATGAAATTTCATCAAGAATTTCTTTTACCGGTTTGTTCTTTGCTTTTAATGAAATTAATTTGTTAACCGGAATAATATCGGGACTAAATGAAAATAAAGTTCCCGATTTATCGCTTATTTCTTTTAAAAGTTCTTCAAGAGGTTTGTGCTTAATTTTTATTGATATTATTGTGTCAATATTTACCTCTTGAGCCGACAATCCATTAAAAATTAGTAAGATTACAACAATAAAAACATTTTTTTTCAGAAGGTAATGCTTCATATATACTATAAACGGGATAAAA
>PCSS01000171.1:2431-3841 GCA_002771395.1 Bacteroidetes bacterium CG23_combo_of_CG06-09_8_20_14_all_32_9
TTTATAAGCCCAAAGATAAAAGGTAAAAGACAAAAGTCCAAAAGAAAAAAGCCCTCCTATTCTCGCTTACTGCGGGACAGGTGTTTTTCTTTCTTTTACCTTTCTCCTTTGGACTTTGAGTTTTTTTAAAATGTACAAATTTACCACGTAGGATATTCACCCTGTTGGATTATGTTTATTGTTTTATGTACATCGGTTAAAAACCCCAAGTTTTAGGAACCGGAACCTACGCTAAGGGTTGATATTATTATAAAAAACTTTTATATCTAACAGAGTTCACCTGTTAGATAGTTTAAATAAAAGAGCGGTTATCTAACAGGGTAAATTTACAACCTGCAACCCTGGCCGCTAATTTCAACATAATTTTCTTTTTGAATTATTTGAATATTAAGTGTAGCTTTTAATACATTAATAACTGCATCAAAAGACTGATTGTTAAATGTAACAGTTATCGTACAATTTGAAACGGAAGACGAAACCGAAATATTTTTGTTATAAGTTCTTTCAAGTGTATGAACTACATTTTTAAGTGTTTCATTTTTAAAAGATAATTTATGAGTTTTCCAGCCGATATAATTTTCATTGTTTTCGGGAAGTTTTTCAATGTTTGTTTCATTAAAATTAAAAATACCATGTTCGCCTTGAATTAACAATTTTTTTTGTGAAGGATTATTTTTTGTGTAAACAGCCACTTTTCCTGTTTTTACAATAACCTCAACATTAATTTCGCCGGGAATAGAACGAACATAAAAGGAAGTGCCCACAACTTCAATAATTACATTACCTGCATCAATTATAAATGGTTGCAAAGGGTTAGAAGTAACTTCAAAAAAGGCTTCACCCGAAAGCGAAACTTTGCGTTTATCGCTTCTGAAAGTTTCGGGATAAGTAAGTTTTGAACCGGAATTTAAACTGACAACAGAACCATCGGGTAAAGTATTTTCAATCATTTGAATTTTGGCAACTAATTCTTTTTGAGGAGTTTTTAGTGTAAAGATGTAAGCCAAAGTGGTTATTGATACAATAATAATTATTGCTGCAGCATATCTCATAAATATTGCAGGTTTAAAGCCGGTTAATTTTTTATCAGAAATTCGTGTAAGTCGCTTCAGATGGTTCCATTCAGCATCAATATTTATTTCGTTGGTAAGTTCGGTTTGGTTAAAAAGTTTCCAGGTTTTCACATAATTATTATACAATGCATGGTTTTCTGAACTTTCTAAAATCCACTTATCTAATTTTTTGCGATTTTCCAAAGAAATTTCATTTGTCAGCGAACCGGCAATCAACTTAAGAATTTCATTATTTTTTTGTTCTTCTTTCATCTTAATACTATACTTTGAGCGGAATAAATTACTGTAAATGGGTATAAGGAAACAGGGAAATTACTCACAATATCAATTGATTTTT
>PCSS01000275.1:0-6817 GCA_002771395.1 Bacteroidetes bacterium CG23_combo_of_CG06-09_8_20_14_all_32_9
GAGCAGAAAAGAAACCTGGTTATCTGCTGCTATTTCAAGTATGGCTTTAAATATTGCAGACAATCTTTCAGTATTTTCGGTATTAAAATCCCTGTGTATGGTAACAAGTATAAATTTGTCAGGTACGAGGGAATATTTTTGAATAATTTTGCTTTGTTGAACAGCTTTTTCTGCAAAGAATAAAGCATTATCCAACATTACATCCCCGCAATGGAAAATACCGGGATTATTAATGGTATAAGGTGGTTGGGAATGAGGATTAAATCCTTCATGAACCAGATTCTGAATACCGGTTTTAGTTGGTGAAAAAAGCAAGGTAGAAACATTATCGCAGACAATACGGTTGATTTCTTCGGGCATATTTTTATTGAAAGACCTTAGCCCTGCTTCAATATGGACAACAGGATAATGAATTTTTGATGCGGCGACCGCAGTAGCAAGCGTAGAATTAGTATCTCCATAAACTACAACACAATGGGGTTTTTCGCGAAGTATCAGTTTTTCAATTCCTGTAATCGTTTTAGAAGTCTGGGTTCCGTGCGAACCTGAGCCGACATTCAGGTTATATTTTGTTTGCGGAATACCCATTTCAGTAAAAAAAATTTCCGACATATTTTCGTCGTAATGCTGACCAGTATGAACAATTATATCTTCAATAGAATTGCTGAACGAGTTCCTGATTTCACGGCTGATAGCGGCAGATTTGATAATCTGAGGCCTGGCTCCAACAATGTTCAATATTTTAATCATAATAAATTTTCAAAAATAAAAATTATTTATGTTCTTTGTATTAAATAAACTTTGTTGCATAGATATTAACAAACGAATGTTGATAAAAAGAGTGTTAGCCTATATAAACTAATACTCTAAATTAAGAAGTTTGCTTAAAATTTCAACATTATGAGCAAACAATCAAAATTCAAAGCCAAAGCCAAAGATAAAATTTTAAATTGGTCAGCATATAATAAAAGTAGTATTCTGTCAAAAGACAAGGGTAAATCAATACCCATTTCCATTAAGAAGTGTTATATTTCATCTTTACCATTTTAGGCAGATAGGTAAGTACGTTATCATTGAAATGGTTCAGAATATAATTCCATACATCCATATCTAATTGCAAGCAGGTTTGGATAATAATCATAAAAGAGTCTTAAAGTTTTGCGCCAAGAGCCGTCATAGTATGCAATGCAATATCTCGTTTGCGTACTTGTACCCATGCTACTAATTCTGAACGATTATTATGTAAAGATAAAAATGGATATTCTAAAACGGTAAGTAATTTGTCCTTGTTCGCTTTAGTTCGCTCTATTTCCTTGTTTAAATCGGCATAATCAGTGTTGGGAGCAAAAAGCAAATCAAATTCTTTCCTTATCTCTTCGGCTGTTTCTGGCTGTGGATTGCGTTTATAGTCCAGCAGACGCTCATAATAGTTCCAGTCTTTATCTAAAAACTTGTTCAGGATATTGCGGTGATGGGCAAAAACATAAAAAATAGAGGACGAATAACGATATGAATAAGTGAAAAATGGATGAAGAAAAAGTAAAAACCGCTCAAATGTCAAGTTAATTAAAGAACGAACTACTATGTAGTTGGCTTATGGTAATTTCCAGGAGATACAAGATAAAAATAATAAACTTCATCTGTCACGATACTTGAATCAAATTTTTTAAGATACATATAATGGTGTTCATCAGTTTCATTTAAGTTGTAGTTCAGAATCAACAAAATAGTATCATTCTGATTAACAGCTAATTGATAGACTCGTTTTATTATTTCTTTTTTAGACCACTCGACACGACTTTTGTTAAATTTTATATATGGTCGAAGACAAGAACAGGACAAATAATAAAAATCTTTATTTAACAATGATGATATACCCGAACAGGGAGTATCCCAATCAGCGGCAATAAAATCAGGTAATTTATTATTTTTGATAAATTCAGCAGCTTGTTTATTGGCTGAAAATGGATTTAGCCAATCAATAGTGCAAGCAAAAACCGCAACGACAAAATGTAGAAAAAGAAAAGAAGTGAAAATCAAATTTCGATATTTATTAATAAAGTATGCAATTTTTTGAATAAAAGCAAATTTTATTAATAATATGTCATTTTTTTCATACTGAAATATCCAGAATGATATTATGAACAGCAGGAAATAATGACCATAATGTCTAATAAAACCTAAATATAGTAATATTGTGAATGATAAAATTCCAACAGATCCACCGAAAAATAACATTAAACTCCATTTATTGCGAACAAATAGCATCAATAAAGGAATAAATATCATTACCGACAGAATTGCCCGAATATAGTAATTTGTTATAATATTGCTATTCCAAAAATTCATGGATATTACAGGAACAGGAAAATAAGCCTCCCATATACCGGCCATGGCTTTAAACGGATTATGAAACCATTGCAAAAATGCACTATCGGAAGGAGGTATCGTTTGATGAACTGAAAAAACAACTACAGCGAAAAATATGACAATAGAAATACCTACTTTTTTAATTGATAAATTTTGTTTCTTATACTTCTGAATTAACTCTGACACTAATACGATAAATATCACAAGTGATAAAATCAGCACATAAATATTAATCAGGCATAAAATACATAATAGGAGCACTAATAGAAAAAATCTTTTTTCTCTGTGCTGATATACAGTGCACACAATAAATAGGAATAATATACCAAGGGCATAGCACCGGCTAATGGTAGAGTACTCATAAAGTAGAAAATAACTGAATGATAACAGGAATTTTTGCAATTTTGAGAAAGGAGAATATTTTAAAATAATGAAGATTGACCCGGATGCAATAATTAAGTGCAGTAATTGTAAAAAAAAGGGATTTGTTGTAAACCTTGTTATAAGGAATTGTAAAATATACCACAAGTGCATTTGACCATCATATTCCTTATTTTCTATCAATTGAAAAATATCTGAACTATGCATAGCAATAGCCCACCCATGGAGTTCATCTCTCCATGGTTCATGAAGTACTATGTTAATGATGCCAATCATTAAATAAATAATCAATACAATTATTATAAAAGAATTTACCTTGAAAATCTTAATCATATTACAGACAATTTTAAATTGCAAAAGCCATTATTTTTTTTTAAATTTCGAAAATTTTTTTGAGATCAAGAATTTGTTTTTCACCTCTATTTTTATATTATTCTCCATAAGGTTCTTGTAAGAAAAATTTTAGTCTAAACCCGCCAATAATATTTAAAACATTACTGAATTGTTATTGAATATAAAATCACTAAGGTAATTTAAAAATTTTTGATTAAAAATAGGGTATTTTTCATTTTACCCTAAAAGTAGTTAACACTTTTACAAACCGGCAATAGATGACATCTTTACGTTTCAAAATAATAAGCCGTATAATCTACATGTTATCCTTTTTAATTAGCAAAAAGGACTCATCTCTTTGGTCGAAAAAATTTTTCATCAAATGTAAATAGGCAAATGAAAAATGACAAAAATAGCCATAATTTTTCTTGTCAGATAACGAGTGGTTTCCTTCGTTTTTTTTTTAATATCCAAAATCTGATTATACCCATCAAGTAACCCCAGCCATAACTAAAATGGATTAAAAAGAAAATATAAGGCAAGAAGAACAGCAGTACGATTTTTTTGTTTTTTATCGTTATCCTTGCACTGTAAAAAAAACTCAATACAAGGTAAATCAGAAAGAAAAGAATACAGGTTTTAAAAAGAAAATTATTTATAAAGACTGTAAACCAAAAGGAAAGCAAATAAACGACGAATAGTAAAGGTGCGAATTGGCGAAGAGTTGCCGGTTTTTTTAATTTCTGGTAAACCAGAGGTTTAAAAAAACCGTATTGATAAAACATTTTGATAATTTTCTTCGGTGTTTCCCTTGCAAAATATCTAATCTGAACGTCAGGAATTAAATAAATTTTTCCGCCGTTTTGAATTAATCTGGCATTAAATTCATCATCCTGATTTCTAACAAGATCGGTATCGAAGAGTCCGATTTTTGAAAATACTTCTTTGCGATAGCACCCGAAAGGGACCGTATCAACTTCGGTTATTCTTTCGTATCCTAACCGATACATGGCATTTCCAATTCCGAATGAACAGGAGGATGCTTTAGCGATAGCAAATGCAACTGTACTATTGTTGCATGGAACTGTAACCCAAACTCCTCCGACATTATCGGCATTCAATGAAAACAAATGATAAACAAGCCTACTTATATAGTATTCGGGATATAGGGAATGTGCATCCATCCTGATTATTACCTCGCCTGTTGATCGCCTAATAGCTTTATTGAGACCATAAGGGACTATCTTATTTTCATTTTCAAGATAAACTATGAAGGGATATCTTTTTGCGTACGATTTAATAATATCTGCCGTTTTATCTGAACTCATTCCGTCAACTACGAATACCTCCAGTAATTCCTTAGGATAATCCTGTGAAATAAGGTTATTTAGAACTCCGGAGATAAATATTGCCTCGTTTCTGCAAGGAATAATAACGGTGACTTTCGGTTGTTGCATTTAATCAGGATTGTTTATCTGTATAATAATGAGTAATAATATCTATGATTGACTGCCTGTTAAGCCTGCATACCTTATCGGAATAGAAGACACCTATAGAAGCATGCTCAAAATCAAGTACTTGTAAAACAGGATAATAAACAACCTTTAATCCTGTTTTTAAAGCTGTTTCTGCAACGAACACTTCCTCGCCGAATAAAAAGGAAATATGATTAAGCGTGCCTCCTTTTTCAAAATAATTCCTGTGAAAAATAATACATGATCCGTGCGGTGCGTAAATTTCCCTGCCTGTATTATCTGGAATTGCTGTTTTTGTATTTTTAAACCTATGTGTCATTTTTTTCAAATAAGATAAGGCAATATAGAGATTCTGAATAAAACAAACGGAATAGATAGCTTTATAAAAAATGAGTTTCTTTTTTGAATATCTTACGGGAATTTTAGGATTATAATCGGTATTCCATCGGTTTGAAATGATGGAAGGTGCAATAATGCCAAGGTTTTCTTTTCTTTTAAAATCATATAGTTTGTTAAAGAAGCTGGGATCATTAAAGACTATATCCACATTGCAAACAATGATCCATTCGGGTAAGGCTTTTGCTTTACGATATTCATCCAGCCCTTTTCTTGCCCCGCCAAAATAACCAAGATTATTTTCACACCTGATATACATAAGTTTAAGCGGGGAATTGCCAATATATTTCTTAAATTTTTCCGGCGATTTCTGTTCGCTGTTATCTACCAATATAAGATCAATATTACTATCCCCGTATTGTTCTAAGCTTTTGATAAACCTGACGGTAGCATCGTATGTATTATAAATTATCCCGATTATTAACACCATATTTAAAAAATTACATCACGGTTCAAATATAATCTACAAAATTTCGCTTGGTAAATTCCATTCCCATGTCAATAGTACAAAGAGCCCTGTTTCCGGTATGTGCTGAATCAAAACATAATATTCTTCCGTTTCTGCTCCATCGCGGATGGAGGTCACACCGCAGTTCTTCTCTATACTGTATCGGCTGCTTTAAACGAGCGATATTATATCTTTTTCTGTCTTGCATATTAAATAATATCAGGAAGCTGAGTTTAAATCTATCAGGGTATGTATCTGTTAATAACCAATTTATATCAACCGGGGAAAAGGAAGGGTGTCCATCGGAATTAAAACAGTTATCCCCGATAATTTCATATTTGTCAGTTTTATCCTCGAATAAAACATAATGATCCCCTTCTTTTACATGGCAATAAGCAAGAATATGATTATCATCGCGCCAGCCTATATGAGAGACCATACCGGAAGCAGGCAGGATATAGGGATTTATTTTATCAATATCGCAAGTAATTAGCCGGGTAAATGTAAAGTTCATATTTTTAATCCAACGGTGCAAAAAGAAAAAACGTTTTCCGCAGGGTGAAAAAAGAGGATGTGTGAAATAATGATATGAGTCTGGCATAGAATCGTCAGGTTTCAATTTTACAATGTCCTTAATGGTGAAAAGCGTTTTCATCACCTTTGTTTTTATGTTGATAATATGCAAGCCGTGCGTTTCAGGGGTATTTTTATGCAGTTCATAATCGTTTCCTGTGGCATAACCATAACCGGGAGCGTACTTAGCCAACCTGGCAAAATTGTACGAAAGGGCATATTCACCCGAAGGGCAAATGGCTCCGACTGCAGCAGGTAAAACTGCTATCTTGGTTCCGTTCATATCAATAATTTCTGTACAATTTTTTTTTCCATCGAAAGCATTGTATGCCAGCAGGTTTTTATTTCCGACCCATTGCAGCATACAACCCTGTTGCCAGTTATAAGTATTTGTTTTTGATAACGCTTTAAACTCGGAAAAATTTTCCCCGGTAAAATACCCAATCTCAACGTAGTCTTCAGGAAGCGGAGTACGAAGCGGAGTATGATATTTCATTGCGAGCATGAATTTATTATCTCGAGAGAAAGGGGTCTTATCATGAAACCCGAAAAAAAAACCGCTGCGTACCTTTATCTGATAATTACATTTAACCTTTTTTACCGGGACATAATAAAGTATTTGTTGATAAATATCCCTGACAATGGTTTTCAGTTTAGGATTCTTCTTTATTATATTGTATATTATTGCTTCTAATTGATTCATATCTGAATTTTGAAATTAAGCTAATACAGAATAAGAATACTAAAAACAGAGCAAAAGAAAAAATAACGGAATTATAATAAATTATAGAAATTACAAATGACCAGAAAATTAGTGAATATAGCAATGAAAGACCGGCAA
>PCSS01000275.1:6826-8367 GCA_002771395.1 Bacteroidetes bacterium CG23_combo_of_CG06-09_8_20_14_all_32_9
TTTTCCTTCTTAATGTGAAAAAAAAGAATAATTTGGCAACAAAACCTCCTGCTAAAAAGAACAGGTAAGATCCTAATAAAGTATAATCTTCGATAACACATCTGAAAATTGTAAAGATATTAGTTTTTTCTTTTAAATCATTGATGTAAAAATATTCGTTAAAAGCGCCTAATTTTCTAATATTAAAACCCAAAGCCTCATATATTCCACCTATGGTATATTTCGCGAAAGTTGGAATAACATCAAAATCAGTATTATCGAACCATGCAGAAAATCCTGATAAATTACCAAAAAACCAAGGTTTTAAGTGATGAATTATATTTTTTAAATCCTCCGGAGAAAATGAAACGCCCCCCATTCTGGCAGTCTGGGTTGTAATAAATAGTACCGGTATTAATACGGAAATTACTAATACTGTTTTTAAATTAATCTTTGTAAATAATTTCATGGAATAATCTTTCAAATATATCTTACCTGCAATATAGGAAGACGAAAAGAAAATAATGCCAAACAAAAAAACCTGGCGAGATGTTGATAGTATAGTAAAGATTAACAAAGGAATTAAAACTGTGAAACAGAAAGCCCTTAAAAATTTATTTTTAGAAAATGAAAATATCATACCAGTGACAAGCATAAAAAAATACGACATGGTAAGACCGATTAATACTTTACTGTCCAATGCTTTTCCGCTAAAGCGTTCAGCACTTAATTTCGATGCTACATTTACATAAGTATCAAAAGAACCCAGCTCAGAAAATTTGATATTATTTGTCATTATTAATAAAAGGTCTGTTGCAAAACCTGTTAATATACCGAGAATTACCAGTAAAAACATCAATTTAACATTAATTTCGATGGTGGTATTTTTCCTCATGGGTAAAAATAAAAACGTATCATCTTTTACAATTAAGTCAAACAAATTTCCACCTAAGTAAAAAGTTAACAAAGTGCTAAATATATAAATCAAAGCTAATGGAGAATAATAGTAATCGGGAGCAAGAAAAATCGAAAAACCTGTAATGAATGTCCACAAAAGTATCATTAGAGAAGCAGGAGAAAACCATGACCCTTCCTTTTCTCTCACAAATACTGATAAAATGAGGTAAAGAATAAATATCAATATTATGTAGAAATAATTTTCCATTATGATCATTATTCAGAATTGATAATCCTAATTATCAATTTTAATTAACAGATTTTTAAATACGCCGGAAGGCGGAACAATATATGCAATATACACCATTACTCCAACAAGTGTAGTATAAGCTGCTGCCTGGTACCCGTAAAGAGGTATGAAAATCAAATTGGCAATTATATTTACAATCAGACTAATTAATATTCCTGTAATCATTTTATCTAATCTAAATAACAATTCACATGGTTTATGTAACAACATAGCAAATTGCCATAAAAAAGCCGAAATAATCAAGGGAATAGTCAGATGCCAAAGGTGCCCTTCGTTAAGCTTCAAAATCGTATTGTATAAAATGTCCTTACCAGGAAAGAAAATCAGGCACACTACAATGAAGATAAATATTTCA
>PCSS01000239.1:0-172 GCA_002771395.1 Bacteroidetes bacterium CG23_combo_of_CG06-09_8_20_14_all_32_9
TGCCGAAAGATAAAGTACAATTCGAATCTGATATTAGTGAACTTTATTTTCAAATCGGCAACTACAAAAAATCAATTGAACATTATAAAAAATCAATTGAGTTAAGGGATACGCTTATCAATCAAGATAAGTCGCGTGAGATAATGAACTTCGAGTTTGAGAAAAAAGAAGC
>PCSS01000239.1:189-414 GCA_002771395.1 Bacteroidetes bacterium CG23_combo_of_CG06-09_8_20_14_all_32_9
AGGATAAACAAGCAGCAGTGGCAGCGGCAGAAAGCAGAAAACAACAAATAATTATTTGGTCGGTGGTTAGCGGTTTACTGTTGGTAGTATTGTTTGCAGGTCTTATTTTCCGCTCCCTCCGCATAACGCGAAAACAAAAACACATTATTGAATTACAAAAGGATTTGGTTACTGAACAAAAACAACATATCGAACAAATAAATAAGGATATTACTGACAGCATTC
>PCSS01000239.1:510-652 GCA_002771395.1 Bacteroidetes bacterium CG23_combo_of_CG06-09_8_20_14_all_32_9
TGCCACAGTTTGCCCATGAATCTGTGCCACAGTTTGCCTATGAATCTTTTGTTCTTTTTAAACCAAAAGATATTGTTTCGGGCGATTTTTACTGGGCTACACGAGTAAACGAATGGCTAATTGTTACAGTTGCCGATTGTAC
>PCSS01000239.1:718-8871 GCA_002771395.1 Bacteroidetes bacterium CG23_combo_of_CG06-09_8_20_14_all_32_9
CATTGGAAATGCAGTTTGCAGGCGCTAATAATCCTCTTTATATTATACATGGTTCAAACCTTAAGATTTCTGAACAGGAGAATATTGAATATTTTAAAAATAACCAAAACTTTAAGGTTTTAAACGAATTAATTGAAATTAAACCCGATAAAATGCCTGTTGCAATTTACGAACACTTAAATAATTTTACTAACAACGAATACAAAACACAAAAAGGCGATTGTATATATCTTTGCAGTGATGGTTATGAAGACCAGTTTGGTGGCTCAAAAAATAAAAAATTTATGGTAAAACAACTAAAAAAATTATTAGTAAACATTGCCAACAAACCAATGAATGAACAACATGAAATACTAAACACAACCTTTGAAAACTGGAGAGGTGATAATGCGCAAGTTGATGATGTTACAATTTTAGGATTAAAAATATAACGGGACCTATAACAATTGCTTTTTTTTGTTGGACTTCAATTTTAAAATATTGTCCGCCTCAAAAAATCTAATTTTTAGAAGCCCATTAATGTTATATCAAAATTAATAGGTTGTCCCAATTTTTTTATCAGCTATTTAAAACAGGTTACTAATTGCGATTTATTAAATTGCAGTTCTTCTGTGTGAAACTTCTAAATCTCTGTTCACCTTGCGAAATACACTTTGCGTCCCAAAGGGATTGCACAGGTTAAACTCTGTGTTAAATTCATGTTGTTAAAGATTGGGAGCGAATAGCAACAATGCCCTGTTAAATGTTTACTATATGAAATGCGAAGTACACTCTGAAGCGTACTTCTTTAGGGCATATTATACAATGGCGAGGCAATTTTGCTCCGCAAAATTATTTAACAAGGTGTAACTTTGGCATTTTTTAAAAATAAACATACGGGTAGTAACAAAATATTTTCTTTTTTTATCTTTGCATTATTGATAAAATATCTTTTATAAAAAAATGAAATTCCTTTCCAAAGAAGAAGAAGTTGCAATTGAAAAGCAGTATAAAGATATCCTGAAAAGTTGTCCGCGGTATAAAACTAAGGAAGATAAAATACTTATTCGTAAAGCTTTTGATATTGCAAACGAAGCGCATAAGGGTTCACGAAGAAAGTCGGGTGAGCCATATTTTTATCATCCTATAAGTGTTGCTAAAATTGCAGCCGAAGAAATCGGGCTTGGAACTACTTCTATTATTTGCGCATTATTACATGATGTAGTTGAAGATACTGATTACACTCTTGAAGATATAGGAGTTCTTTTTGGAAAAAAAGTAGTAAGGATTATTGATGGTTTAACAAAGATTTCAAATGTTTTTGAACAAGGCAACATTTCGCTTCAGGCTGAGAATTTTAGAAAAATGCTGCTTACTCTTTCCGACGATGTTAGAGTAATTCTTATAAAGCTTGCTGACAGACTTCACAATATGCGTACACTCGATTCGTTACCCGAGTATAAACAATTAAAAATTGCTGCCGAAACTCTTTATTTGTATGCTCCGCTGGCTCATCGCTTAGGCTTATATGCCATAAAAGTCGAACTTGAAGATTTAAGTCTTAAACATCAGCACCCGGCAGTGTTTAATGAAATTCAGAAAAAACTTACTGAAACCGAAAAAAGTCGTCAGTTATATATCAATCGTTTTATCGAACCTATTGTTAAAAAACTTGATGAAAGTGAAATTAAATACAATATTACCGGTCGTCCCAAGTCAGTTTATTCCATCTGGAATAAAATGCAGGTAAAAAATGTCCCTTTTGAAGAAATTTATGACTTTTTTGCAATTCGTATAATTTTTGACCCTGATTCGTCGCAGTCGGAAAAAACACAATGCTGGAATATTTATTCGCAGGTTACCGATATTTACCAACCCAAACCTGACCGTTTGCGTGATTGGGTAAGCACTCCAAGAGCAAATGGTTACGAAGCTTTACATACAACCGTTATGGGCCCCGATGGCAAATGGGTTGAAGTTCAGATTCGTTCTAAAAGGATGGATGAAATTGCTGAGCGTGGATATGCTGCACATTGGAAATATAAAGGTGAAGGTAGTGACGGGAGCGAACTTGACCAATGGATTAGCAAAATACGCGAACTTCTCGAAAATCCCGATTCTAATGCCATTGAGTTTATGGACGAATTTAAAATGAATCTTTTTTCGTCAGAAATTTTTGTGTTTACACCAAAAGGATTGTTAAAACGACTTCCAAAAGGCAGTACAGCCTTGGATTTTGCTTACGATATTCACTCGCATATCGGCGACAGCGCTATTGGTGCCAAAGTAAATTATAAATTAGTTTCGTTAAGTCATGTTTTGGCAAGCGGCGACCAGGTTGAGATTCTTACAAGCGATAAAAACGAACCTAAAAAAGAATGGTTAAACTTTGTTACATCTGCAAAAGCCAAAGCAAGCATAAAAGATAAGTTCAAAAGAGAGCGTAAACTATTAATTATAAAAGGGAAAACCGATCTCGAAGCTAAATTTACAGAACTCGAAATTCCAATTACAAGTATGCTTTTTAAGAAATTGATGATTGGGTACCAAGTTTTTTCAAAAGAAGAAATTTACTATAAAATAGGTTCCGGCGAAATTGATATTAATAATGTACAGAAAGTAATAAATCGCCGTTCAAGAAGTAAATTTATCCGTTACTGGCGTATTCAGATGATAAAAACCACATCGCGATTACCTTTGCTAAAACATACAACCAATGTAACTACGGCAAACCAGAAACTGGAACCCGTAAACCGAAAAATGCCGTTTATAGTTGACGATAGTGCCGAGAAAAAAAATTATAGCCTGGCAAAATGTTGTAACCCCATTCCCGGCGATGAAGTTATGGGTTATCTTTCAGAACCTGAAAATGTTATTATCCATAAAAAAAAATGTCCTAATGCACAAAAAATTATGGCAAGTTTTGGCAATAAAATAGTTGCAGTAAAATGGACCATCCACAAAGTTTTTTCATTTCTTGTTCGAATAAAAATTAATGGAATTGATAAAATTGGAATTGTACAAAACGTAACTACACTTATTTCTAAAGAACTTGATGTAAATATGCGTACAGTTTATTTTAATGCCAACGATGGAATTTTTGATGGTTTTATTGACCTGTACATCCATGATACTTACGACTTAGATGCACTTATCGGCGATTTAAAAAAGATAAAAGGTATTAACTCAGTAAAACGGGTTGAGAAAATTGAAGAAGAAATTAGATGAAATTTTAAGAATACTGACTTTAAAGTTTTTCGTAACTATTCGTCTGATTTAAAATGTAAAAAAATGGTAATTATTCAGCCCATGTTCTTTTTAGCCACAGATTATACCAATTTATCTTTACTTTTGCGGGTGAGTAGTAACAAAATATTTATTAACCTTTAAAATGGAGTAATTATGAAAAAGAAAAGCAGAATTTTGATTTACACATTAGTCATAATTGGAGTGTTTTTAATGCTTACAAGCAGTTGCAAGAAAAAAGATGACAACAGCAATCCGACAGCACAAATTCCGATACTGACCACTGCCGCTGTGAGTAATATTTTACAAACCACAGCCACCTGCGGAGGTACTATAAGCTCAGATGGCGGTTCAACAGTAACGGCAAGAGGTGTATGTTGGAGCACCGGGCAAACCCCCGCAATAACCGACAATAAAACCACTGATGGCACAGGTACAGGAAATTTTACAAGTGCCATAACAGGTTTAACTGCCAACACCACTTATTATGTGAGGGCTTATGCCACAAATAGTGCAGGCACAGGCTATGGCAGCGCTGTGCAATTTACAACTCTGCAGGGAACCGGCGGAACGGTAACCGACATTGACGGTAATGTTTACAATACTGTAACCATTGGCACACAAGTCTGGATGGTTGAAAACTTGAAAGTAACCCATTACAACAATGGCACAGCCATTCCGTTAGTAACAGATGGTACAGCATGGACAAGCCTGACTACCCCAGGCTATTGCTGGTATAATAATAATTATGTAACTTACGGTTCTGTTTACGGTGCATTGTATAACTGGTACACGGTGAATACAGGAAATCTATGTCCTGCCGGCTGGCATGTGCCGACAGATGCCCAGTGGACAATACTTACCGATTACCTTGGCGGATTAAGCGTAGCTGGAGGCAAACTAAAAGAAACCGGTACAACTCATTGGGCAATTCCGAATACCGGTGCCACCAACGAGAGCGGCTTTACTGCCCTTCCGGGCGGTTGGCGCGGCTACGATGGCTCGTTCCACGATATTACCTACACTGGCTACTGGTGGTCAGCTACCCAGAACGGTACAAGTGCTTGGGAACGCGAATTATACCAAGGCAACACTACCGTAGGCAGGATTAGTAACAGTAAGTTCGCCGGCTGTAGCGTGCGCTGTATCAAAGACTGATTTTTTGTTGATTTACACGGTTGAACGGCTTATATTCATAATGTTTGATAATTTCGTAAACTAATTTATTCCAATATTTAATTGTTCAGGTACGTTAACTGTTACAATTGAGAAGTTGTATTAAAGTATTACAAATCGCTGATATTGTATTTATTACATTTGTGAACGGTAAAATTGGGTTAAATGAAATATATTAAAACCTTTTGCGTGTAAAAGGTCAAAGAAAAACCCTTACAAGTAATTAACTTATAAGGGTTTGTTTTTTGTAGCGGGGGATGGGTTCGAACCAACGACCTCCGGGTTATGAGCCCGACGAGCTACCACTGCTCTACCCCGCAATATTGGTGCAAAAGTAGTAAATAATTCATAAAATTAAATTATTAAAAATTTATTATTACCCGTGGTTTTTATTTTAACAGTTCACATGTACTTGTAATTGTGAGACTGCATTGCCCATAAGAATTTAAAGTAAATAAGGCAAAAGCTGAAAATGAAAGTAAAAGATTTTTCATAATAATTAATTTTAGAATTTTATAATAAAGACTGCAAAAATAAAAAAAGGTTGCTAAATTGCAAAAATAATTATTAACTTTCATATACTCCCATTCCAAACAAAGCAAAATCTAAGCGAACAGGGTCTTGCGAATCAATTAATAATAGGTTATCTGTAAGTTCCAATACAGCTTTCCAATCATTTTGCTTACGTTTGAGCAAACCAAGTTTACGCGAAATATTTCCAGTGTGCACATCTAATGGAATTTTTAATGCCGACATTGGAATTTTGCTCCACAAACCAAAATCAACTCCTTTGTCGTCTTTTCTAATCATCCATCGCAAAAACATATTCAATCGCTTTGCTGCAGAGCCTTTTGTAACATCTGAAATGTGTTTGCCTGTTCTTGGTAACTCAATATTTTTCATAAATATTTCACGAAAAAAAATTATTGAACCGGCTACTGAATTTGTTTTTTTATAACCTTTTGTAAAAACATTTTCTAATCCGCCGTACTCGTTATAAATTTGCTTTAATGAGTGAATAACATCCAAACAATCGTTACCATTAAAAGTTCGATGAACGAATTTTAAAATCGGCAAAAGTTCTTTCCCCTGACTTTGAGTAATAAAAGAGTACGGTGAATTATCAATTAAAACCATTAATCTTTTTGCATTTTTAATTATTGAAGTTCGGTTTCCCCAAGCAATTATTGCCGATAAAAACGCAGAAATCTCAATATCTTCTTTTTTCGAAAAACTATGAGGAATTTTAATAGGGTCATCGTTAATAAATTTTGGACAGTTATAGAAATCAGACTTTTCTATCAACACTGAAGCAAGTTTTGAAGGTATTTTTTTCATGCAAATAAGATATTATACTGAAAACGGGATAAAACCCTACATTTTTCCAATTTCAGATTTCAAATTGCAAATCGCATGAAACAAATTGTAAATTGCAATGTAATTATGCCAAATAAATAATTTGAAATCTGAAATTTTAAATTTTTCAACAATCAAAATGTACAAATTTACCACGTAGGATATATTTTATAAGTTTATCTATCGTTATTCAACAGATTATCCAACGTGGTGAACCCCGTGCAAAGTATAAATAAACTTACAAAATTAAAAATTGAGACACATTTTAAGATATTTATTTTTAAAAATTAATAAGAAATATGATATTTGCATAAAATTAAACCGGATGAACCTGATTACTACAAAAGAACTCCATTTAGCTATTATTAAAAGTTTTGGTAAAGGTGGTTTTGCAAAATTGCTTTTGCAGGTTTCGCAGGTAAAAAAAATTAATCGTTTTTACGAGCAACATAAAAATGATACCGCTGATGAATTTATTGATGCAGTTATTAAACGATTAAATTTAAAGTTTGAAATTAACGACGAAGATTTAAAAAGAATACCTGCCACAGGAGCTTTTATTACCGTTTCTAATCATCCTTTTGGAGGAATTGACGGCATTTTGCTGTTGAAAATTTTAGCAACAGTTCGTCCCGATTACAAAATAATGTCAAGCTATCTTTTACAAAGAATTAAACCTATTGAAGAATTTTTGCTTCCTGTAAACACTTTTGACCTTCCCGATAATAAAAATCGCAGTTTTTCCGATTTAAAAAATGCTTTTTATCATTTGAGCGAAGGACACCCGCTTGGAATTTTTCCGGCGGGGCGAGTTTCAACGTATAATCCCGATACAAAACAAATTGCCGACGCCGAATGGCAATACCCGATTTTAAAATTCATAAAAAAAACAAATTTACCTGTTGTTCCTGTTAATTTTTTTGGCAGAAACCGTTCCAATGTATATTTGATGAGTGTTATTCACCCTATGCTGAAATCAAGCCAACTGCCACAGGAACTTTTTAACCGCAAAAACAGAGTGATAAGTATTCGCATTGGTAAACCTATACAGGTAACTGACCTCGACCATTTCAGTAATATTTCACAATTCGGTAGATTTTTGCGCATTAAAACTTATGCTTTGGGAAGTTCTATTGACGTAAAAAAGTTTTACCGTTATCAGTTTAAACAACAAGATGTTCCCGAAAAAATTATAGAACCCATTCCAAAAGAAAAACTTATCGAAGATATTTTAAAAATTCCTAAGGAACATTTTCTTTTTAAGGTAAATAACTACTGCGTTTATTGTGTCCCATCATTTGAAATCCCTAATATTTTGAATGAAATTGGGCGCTTGCGCGAGATTACTTTTCGCCAGATAGGCGAAGGAACCAACAAAAGTATAGACATTGATGAGTTTGATTTGTATTATCTGCACCTTTTTATTTGGGACGACACTGAAAATCAAATTGTGGGTGCCTACCGTGTAGGCAAGGGGCTTGATATTATTAATCAATTCGGGAAAAAAGGTTTTTACCTGCACAGTCTTTTTAAAATTGACGATAAAATGTTACCTCTTTTAAGCGAATCGCTTGAACTTGGCAGATCGTTTATTTGTAAAGAATATCAGCAAAAACCTGTCCCGCTTTTTCTTTTATGGAAAGGAATTTTGTATTTTCTGTTAAAACATAAAGAATATCGTTATTTAATTGGACCGGTAAGCATAAGTAATAAATTTAGTAAAATTTCTAAGGCGCTTATTACAGAATTTATTAAATCAAATTATTTTAATCACGACTTGTCGCAATTAATAATACCGCGAACTCAATTTACAGCTAATTTTCCAGAAGTTGATACCGATATAATTCTACAAACTACACATCACGACATAAACAAGTTTGATAAACTTATTGAAGAAATTGAACCTGCTAACTTTAAACTACCCGTGTTGCTTAAAAAATATATTAAATTGAATGCAAGAATTATAGGATTTAATATTGACCCTAAATTTAATGATGCCCTTGATGGTTTAATAATGTTAGACCTTTTTAATGTACCGTTAGTAACCATTCATTCACTGTCCAAAGAACTTGAAGATACCGACATACTCGAACGTTTTAACAATAACGACCCTGAACTGTTGAAAAAAATACCCGACCTTTCTAAATCTTTATAAGAAAACATAAAAACATAATATCAATAATGTACAATAATCAATACTAAAATGACGAAGCGAAAACCGTTTTCTATTAAAGTTTGTGTTTTTTGAATTTGAACCTGTTTATACTGTAAATGGTAATAATTTTAACTTTCTTTTTTTTATGACCCCAGCCCCCTCCAAAGGTAATGGCACTAATATTAGAAAAATGAATAACGAACAATAGAACAACGAATTTCGAAGTAAATCAACTATTTCG
>PCSS01000008.1:0-1735 GCA_002771395.1 Bacteroidetes bacterium CG23_combo_of_CG06-09_8_20_14_all_32_9
TACGCAAAAATATCTAAAAGGAGGCGCTTCCATTGTTAATAACTTTTGGGGGTTCGCAAATAAGCTTGATTTTGAAAGAATTTAACCTTATTCTTTTTATTTTTTAACCTTAATAGAAAATCAGCGAGCGGTATTCAATTATCATTATAATAAGGTTAAAAGGCTATGGGTTCAATTTTTCTATTAAGCCCAGTATAATTTGTATATTTTCCCACGAGCTAAAGCTCGTGGCTATTGATTATCTGCGAATTAAACATTAACTAAATGACATTGAGCTAAACCTGCCCGATGCAAAAAATACTGTTGTAAAGATTTAAAAGATTATTTTTAGCTTTTTCAAGAGAAGTAATTTTCTGAAAATGCAATGAAAGTTTATTATTAACTTCTTTTATAACCGATGTGTTATCAGAGGTTTGTAAATGCTGAAGTATTTGGGTAAAAATTTTTGATTGGTAATAAGCAGATTGTTTATCGGAAATAAAATAAAAGATTAAGCGATTTTGTTTTAAAACTAATTTTTCAAAACCAAGTTGTTTCGCCTTCCAGCGCATCCGTAAAATGTCGAACAACCCTTCTATTTCATACGGAATAGCACCAAATCTGTCTTCCAGCGATTTTGAAAAATTTAAAAGTCGTTCTTCGTTTTCAATACTGTCTAATTCACGGTATAGTTTAATTCGTTCTGAAATATTTTCAACGTAAATTTCGGGAATATAAAGTTCCATGTCGGTTTCAATAATGCAATCGCTTACAAATTCCTTTGTATCAATATTCTTGTCTGAAACAGGAAGTAAATTGCGATATTCATTTTCGCGAAGCTCAAGCATAGCTTCCTGTAAAATTTTCTGGTAAGTTTCAAAACCGATATCTGCAATAAATCCGCTTTGTTCGGCTCCAAGCATATTTCCTGCACCGCGGATGTCAAGGTCTTGAAGAGCGATATTAAAACCACTGCCAAGTTCGCTGAATTCTTCAATGGCTTTAAGTCGGCGACTTGCATCTTGCGGAAGTGTTGAAACAGGGGGTGCTATTATGTAACAGAATGCCCTGCGATTGGAACGCCCCACTCTTCCGCGAAGCTGATAAAGGTCGCTCAAACCAAATTCATGTCCGTTGTTTATGATGATGGTATTGCAATTGGGAATATCCAGGCCATTTTCAACTATGGTTGTAGAAATCAACACATCGTAATTCCCATTAATAAAGTTTATAAATAAATTCTCTAAATCTGCAGATTTCATTTGTCCGTGTCCAACTACAGTGCGTATATCGGGACATAGTTTATTAATCATTTTTTCAATTTCAGGAATATTCTGAATGTTATTATTTATAAAAAACACTTGCCCGTTGCGACTAACTTCAAACATAATTGCAGTGCGAATAATTTCTTCGTTAAATGAGTGAACTTCTGTTATTATCGGCTGACGATTAGGTGGAGGAGTGTTAATAATTGAAAGGTCGCGTGCACCCATGAGCGAAAACTGGAGAGTGCGGGGAATAGGAGTTGCCGTAAGTGTAAGTGTATCAACATTAACTCGTAGTGTGCGTAATTTTTCTTTTGCAGATACTCCGAATCTTTGTTCTTCGTCAATAATTAAAAGTCCAAGGTCTTTAAAAACAATATCTTTATTCAATAATTTATGAGTACCGATGATAATATCAATTTTACCTTCAGCAAGTTTTTGAATAATTTCTCTTTGTTCCGAAGCGGTTTTAAAACGACTTAAAAACTCAA
>PCSS01000008.1:1791-3691 GCA_002771395.1 Bacteroidetes bacterium CG23_combo_of_CG06-09_8_20_14_all_32_9
ACCTGCTTGTTATCTGTTACGGCTTTAAAACTTGCACGAATTGCAACTTCGGTTTTCCCGAAACCCACATCTCCGCATATAAGCCTATCCATCGGAACCTTCGACTCCATATCCCTTTTTGTGGCTGTTGTTGCTTTTTCCTGGTCAGGAGTATCTTCGTAAATAAATGATGCTTCTAATTCTTTTTGCATATAAGAATCTTCCGAAAATGCAAAACCTTGTTGTTGTAATCGTTTGGCATATAAATCAATAAGGTCACGAGCTATATCTTTAACTTTAGATTTTGTTTGTTGTTTTAAACGTTGCCACGCACCTGTTCCAAGTTTGTTAAGTTTTAGCGGTTCACCGTCTTTGCCTTTGTATTTTGATATTTTGTGAAGTGCATGAAGATTTACAAACAAAATATCTTTGTCTCTGTAAACCAAACGGATTTGCTCCTGCCACTTGCCATTGTTATTAATTTTTTCGAGTCCGCCAAAAATACCTATACCATGGTCAATATGAACTACATAATCGCCCGGATGCAGATTATAAAACTCGTTGAGTGTAATTGCTTCATTTTTTAAAAAGTCATCCCGAAGTTTGTATTTGTGGTATTTGTCAAATATCTGATGGTCGGTATAATAACAAGTAAGAAGATTATTATCAATAAATCCCTCGTGAATATCTGTGTTTAAGGTATCGAAAAGTCCGGGCATTCCCATATCGTTAAAAATGGCACGAATACGCTCTATTTGCTGTTTATTATCTGAAAGAATAAAAACTTTATAACCATTTCCCGTTTTTTCGATAAGGTCGGTGCCGAGTAAATCAAAATTTTTGTTAAAAGCAGGTTGAGGTAAGGTGTTAAAAGTGAAAACCTTGGAATTTGCAAAAAAAGGATTAATACCCGATTCAATTATTTGATATGAAATAAATTCATTAATTAATTCAGTTGATGTAAAAAGATTTGCTGAATTTTTATTTTCAGAAGAAAACAGTGAAATAATTTTTTCGTAAAGCACGGTATCTTTAAGGAACAGTACTGGTTTTGAACTGAAAAATGATAAAAATGAAAATTTTGCTGCATCTTCATTTCCTGAATGAAGAGCGGGAATAATAGCCAACTTTTCAACTTCATTAATACTTAACTGGTTTTCAATTTCAAAACTGCGGATGTTATTTACTTCATCTCCAATAAAATCGATACGGAAAGGATGTTCCTCAGAAAACGAAAAAATATCAATAATACTGCCTCTGATTGCATACTGACTTGGTTGATAAACAAAATCGACACGTTTAAAATCATAACTTACAAGTACTTCTTCTATAAAACCTAAAGAAACTTTTTCTCCCTTATTTAACATTAAAATGTTTTTGTTAAAATTTTGCCTGCTAACAACTTTTTCAGCAACAGCTTCGGGATAGGTTACAATGAGCAAAGCATTTTCCGAAAAAGAAATCTTTTCGAATACATTTGTACGAATAACCAAATTTGCTGTACTAATATTATTTGTATTGTATTTCCTGCGGTAAGTGGATGGTAAAAAAAACACTTGCTGTTCACTTAAAATACTTACCGAATCAGAGTAAAAATGGGCGGCTTCTTCCTTTTCAGACAGAACACAAACTATACTTTTATTTAACTTTTTAAAAAGTGAAGATATAAAAAGCGACTGCGAAGAGCCGTTAAGTCCTTTAATAAAACATTTTTGTAATTCAAAACTATTTACAGAATTAAGAATTTGTGAAAAATTAGGGTGCCGGGAATATAAATTAAACATATTTATAAAAATAAATTGCAAAGTTACAATGATTTTACACCTTATTAATCTAAGGAGACTTCTATAACTCACCTTACGCAAAAGTAATGTAATTTTGCTACATCATTGTTAATAACTCACGTTATGCAATTTCATGC
>PCSS01000347.1 GCA_002771395.1 Bacteroidetes bacterium CG23_combo_of_CG06-09_8_20_14_all_32_9
TAATTAAAAAAACCGGGGAAGAACCAACCGATACTTCTTTATGGATTGAATCTTTTGATGCCCAGGAAGGTACTTGCATTAATTCCGATTTTATTAACGGAATGGATGTAAATGAAGGAATAAAAACTGTGATTTCAAAAATTGAGGAAAAAGGAATTGGAAAAAGAATGCTCAATTATCGTTTACGCGACGCTATTTTTAGTCGTCAACGATACTGGGGTGAACCTTTCCCCGTTTATTTCAAAGATGAAATTCCATATCCTTTGCCCGAAGCTCAATTACCTTTGGAACTTCCCCAAATAGATTCGTTTTTACCCGCAACCGAGGGTCAACCACCACTGGGGCGTATAACAAATTGGAAAACAAAAGAAGGATACCCGCTCGAATTAAGTACTATGCCCGGCTTTGCAGGCTCATCGGGATATTATTTACGTTACATGGACCCAACAAATAATAATGAATTTGTTTCAAAAGATGCTAATAAATACTGGGAAAATGTTGATATGTATATCGGGGGAACTGAACATGCAACAGGACACTTAATTTACTCACGGTTCTGGAATAAATTTTTATTTGATATAGAATATGTTTGTAAAGACGAGCCGTTCAAAAAACTTATTAATCAGGGAATGATATTAGGTGTTTCTGAATATGTCTGTTCTATCACTCCGTACATCCTCGAAAAAAACACTCCTAACTTTCATGAAAAAATTCCTATTACAATAATGTATGATTATATCTGGTGCGGTGAAATTATACACTTGGAATTAGGAGATGAATCCAAAGAACAAAATAATACTGAAGTTTATTATAGTGCCGATATTGCCGATATTGCAATGCAAAATATTATTCAATTTGAAGAAAAGAATCCGATTAAATCCCGAAGTAAAATGATTAAATTTCCTATTCCAGTTTCAATAACAAAGGATCATACTATTATAGAACCGTACCGATTTAAAGAATGGCGTGGTACTAGTTCTCCTGATAAAACCGTATTGGTTTGTAAGGAAGGATACTGGCTCCTGAAAGGATATGGAAAAAGTATTACCCATTATTGGATTCCCGTTTTAAATAAAACCAAAACCCCTGGAAGTTTTTATACTATTCCTGTTGTTGAAAAAATGTCAAAATCACGATTTAACGTAGTAAATCCCGATAGTATAATAGAAAAATACGGAGCCGACACTTTACGCATGTACGAAATGTTTTTAGGTCCTTTAGAGCAATCAAAACCATGGGACACAAGCGGAATTGAAGGTGTTCACCGCTTTTTAAAAAAACTGTGGAAATTATACCACGATGAAAATAATTCTTTTAAAGTTTCTGAAGAACAACCCAGTGCTCAGGAATTAAAAGCGCTGCACAAACTTATTAACAAAGTACAGCAAGATATTGAACAGTTTTCGTTTAATACTTCTGTAAGCGCCTTTATGATTTGTGTTAACCAACTTACCGCACTAAAATGCAACAAAAGAAATATTTTAGAGACACTGACAATTATTTTGTCGCCATTTGTACCCCACATTGCCGAAGAATTATGGCGACTTTTAGGACATCATAACAGCATTGTAAAAGCAACTTATCCTGCATTTGAAGAAGCGTACATAAAAGAAAATACCATGATTTACCCTGTTTCTTTTAACGGAAAAGTAAGATTCCAGATTGAATTAGCACTTACTCTCCCTGTTGCTGAAATTGAAAAAGCGGCAATTGAAAACAAGCAAACCTCAAAATGGCTTAACGGAAAAATACCAAAAAAAATAATTGTAGTCCCCGGTAAAATTATTAATGTTGTTTTTTAAACTGCAACATGAACAAGCAATAACCAAATTATACTTTGCACGGTATTATACATTAATTAGAGTCTGTCCATGATATCAGCATTTTTAATTTATAAGGTATAGTGGTATAGGGAACTTTCCGAAAGTTAACGGAGCCATGGCCTTTGCAAACTTTCGGAAAGTTATATTGACGGCTAAACCCTTATACCATATACCTTTATACCTTGTCTCCATAAGTTCAGAATAAAAAAGTGTCCTTAATTCATTTGTAGTATAACCGGTTATGACACAACAATAAAAATATTTGAAATTTTTGGAACATATTTTGATAAAAACAATTTTAAATTTAAAATTAATGAAAACAATTAAAATTTCGTTCATTGTTTGTACAATGTTATTTACAAACATGTTATTTGCACAAGATGTTACTAATTCGTCTGATAGTACAGGTTTACCCGGCGACAACTTTAGTTTGCAAGGTGCGCTTGATTTATTCAAATCTTCCACTTCGCTTGAAGAATTTGAAAAAAAGTTAAATACCGAAAACAATGCCGTTAACAACCTTGACCTTAACGGTGATAACGACATTGATTACATTCGCGTAATTGACAACAAAAAAGATAGTGCTCATGCTATTGTATTACAAGTACCTGTGAGTGAAACCGAGTCGCAGGATGTGGCGGTAATTGAACTGGAAAAAAATAGCAAAGAATCAGCTATCGTTCAAATTATTGGTGATGAAGAACTGTATAGCAATAACACTATTGTGGAACCTTTTGATGAAAAAGACGGTGTTAAAGATTCTAAAAGTAAAAAAGGACCTGCTGCTTCTTCGGTAATGCTAATCAGAGTTGTAGTAAATGTTTGGCTCTGGCCCTGCGTTAAGTTTATTTACGCTCCCGCTTATGTGGTTTGGGTTTCACCATGGAAATGGCATCATTATCCTGTTTGGTGGAAACCATGGGTACCACATCCTTGGGCATGGCATCATCAGCATTGTGCACATTATAACGCTTTTTATTATCCTGTTTATAAGCACAGAGTAGTTGTAGCACATAGAATTTATACACCTCACAGGAAAACTTCAGTTGCGGTAAAAACGCGTTACAAAGACGCCCATGCTAATTACAAAACAAGTAAAACAGTAACCAGCAAACCACACAGCGCTGTTAAAGGAACAAAACCTGTAAGCAAGTCAACAGCAAAATCCAATAGGTCAAACAACCAAAAGCCGGCTCAGAAAGCTGCAAAGAGAGGAAATAAAACAGGAAGAAAAGCACCAGGTGGAGGTACTAAGGGCGGCAAAGGCGGGAAAAAATAATATACTTTGAACGAGTATAAAATGCGTTTATTTAACACGCAACAATAGGCAGTAGCAGTAAGCAGGACTGCCAAAACAAGCGGCAGTATATCTTTTTCAAATAAAATCTGATAATTTTATTCAAACAAAAAAAAATGTTGTGGAAAAATGAAAAATTTTAGTATATTTGTAATAAATTAAATTTAACTAAAATAAACAATTTGACAATGAAACATTTTTTATTTTTAGGAGGAATAATGCTCGGATTAGCATTAATCTCCGTAGGACAAATTACCATTAACCGAAGTGATTTGGGTAATTTTGCGGGTTTAACCATAATTGAGGGAAACGATACTACAAATCTGAACCTCCTTTCGCCCGGTGGTGCAGGAATCAATCAGATATGGGATTTGACAGGAATCGGTAACGACTATTTGGACACTACACAATTTATTAGTCCTGCCGAAGCACCTTATTCAAGTAATTTTCCAACAGCTACTTTAGCAGGGACCGATGGAAGCATGTTTTTTTACATACATGATGACAACAATAGTTTTGAAATATTAGGTATTTGCGGGGTTTTTTTGCCTCCCGATACATCGGTTGTTCCATTTACACCCCCACAAAAACAGGCGACATTTCCTTCTACTTACAATACTTCGTTTTCGGGACAAACAAAAATTATAGTGCAATTTCCTAATAATCCACCCCCACCTGATTCTGTAAGAATAATTCAAACTACAAACTATACAAGTTTGATAGATGGCTGGGGAAATGTAACAACTCCAACAGGAACTTACTCCTGTTTGCGGCAAAAATATACAAAATACCAGATAGACAGTACTTTTATTTACATTTCAGGATTTGGATGGCAGTCAGCCGGTACACCTACACTTGATACTACAATTGAATATAGATGGTGGAGCCAAAATAGTCTGTTTATTGCTACAATATCAACAGATGGGAGTGCAAATATAAAAGATGCAATTTATCTTATATTGTCAACTATTGGAATTAATGAAATACAGAATATTTCTCTTGTTTCTTCTGTGTTTCCTAATCCCGCTTCCGAATCGGTAACTATCATAAACAATAATCCTGAAGCAAAGACATTGACTATTGTGGATGTACTTGGCAAAAAAATAAGTGAAACATTTATTAGCAGCACCCAAGTTAAATTGTCGTGTAAAAATTTTAACAAGGGATTATATTTTTACCATATCCGGGATGCAAATGGAAAAATGATAAATTCAGGAAAATTTTTGGTGAAATAATGGAATAATCAACAATTAATACCCGTTTGCAATAACATGCTGACCCATAAAGAGTAACAAATTATATGTACTTTTGTATGTACTAAATGAAAATTCTTTTCAATGTGATGTTCTGAAAGGCTTTATTTTACTTGTAGCGAGAGAGAGGCTTGAACTCTCGACCTCATGATTATGAATCATGCGCTCTAACCAGCTGAGCTATCTCGCCAAAATAATATCGCAAATATAAATATATTTTATTTATGCCGATACGAAATAAATAATTTAAGTCCACATCGTGTTTGCAACACGAACTTCAAAAAATAATTCGTATTAAATCCTTAATTTCTTAATACTAAATTAAAAAAAAATACGGTTTTATCTGCCTGTGCATCTGTGCATACAGGTCATGTTTTTTGTATCCTCTCAAAAGAAAGGGTAAAATCAGTTACAGATTATAAATAGGTTAATAAGTGAACAGGACTGTGTTTTTTTCAATAACCCAATAACTTAATACCCCAATAACCATTTCATATTTTAATTTGTGCAATCTGTGGCTATTTATTCTTTTTCTCCATGTCTTTTTGAGAAGATACTGTTTTTTTGTATAAATTTGGTAGTTATTAAACTAAAAACTACCTTTCAAAAAAAAATAATGCTGTTATGAAAGAAAAAATTTCAATGGAATTTTCTGTAAATACCTCTCCTAAAATACTATATCCAAGGATTAAAACACCTGGTGGTTTATCGGAATGGTTTGCCGATAATGTTAATGCCCGTGAAAATGTATTTACATTTATTTGGAAAGATTCTGTTCAAAAAGCTAAATTAATTTCAAGCAAAGAAGCTAAGTTTGTTCGCTTTAAGTGGGAAGAAGATGAAAAATTTACAGAAGACTATTATTTTGAGTTTAAAATAGAAATTCAGGAAATATCGGGTGATACAACTCTTATAATAACAGATTTTGTTGAACCTGACGATAAAGAAGACGCTATAAATTTATGGAAGTCGCAAGTTGAAAAATTAAAGCAATTATTAGGATTATAATACCAATCAGCGTTAAACTTCTGAAATATTCCGCTAATTTTGCCGCTAATACTGAAAACGCAATTAATGAAACGGTTCCATATATACATGATAAGAACTTACATAGGACCATTTTTTATGACTTTTTTTATTGCCGTTTTTTTGCTTTTAATGCAGTTTTTATGGAAATATATAGACGAATTTGTTGGAAAAGGTATTGAAATTCCGGTAATGGCACAATTACTTTCTTATGCCTCGGTAAATTTTATTCCAATGGCTTTACCGTTGGCAATTCTGCTTTCGTCAATTATGACTTTTGGCAATATTAGTGAGCATTACGAGTTGGTTGCATTAAAATCGTCAGGTATTTCGCTTCTTCGAATTATGTCCCCGTTAATAATTTTTATTTCGTTTATAAGTATTTGTGCTTTATTTTTTTCAAACTATATACTGCCAATCGCTAATTTAAAATTTTATTCACTGCTATACGATATCAGGTCAATTCGTCCAGAAATAAATATTAAACCCGGAATTTTTTACAACGGGATTGACGATTACAGTATAAGGGTTCAGCGAAAAGATAAAAAAACAAATATTTTATACAACATAATGATTTACGACCAAACTCAACGACAAGGAAATATAAGTTTGATAGTTGCCGATTCCGGAAAAATTCTTATGACAAAAGATAAAAGATACTTATTATTAACCCTTTACAATGGTGAAAAATACGAAGAAGTACGAAACCAAGAACAAACGAACTGGAGAGCGACTCACCCGCATCAAAAGGATAAGTTTGTTGAGGAAAATATTACTATAGAACTTAACGGGTTCGGGTTTAACAGAACAGACGAAAGTTTGTTTACGGATAATTACAGAATGCTTAATATATGGCAATTGCAACATGTTGAAGATTCGCTTCAAAAATTATATAACCAACGGGATTCATTGTATAAAGTAACCGTTGCTGATGTTGCTTTCATAAAAAAACTTCAAATAGATTCGCTATCAGGCAAACGAGCAACACGAGATACTTTTATTCATCCCGATACAATTTATAGAGCATTTTCAAAATCAGAAAAGATACAACTAATTCAAAACGCTTTAACAATAGCCAGAAGTCAGGCATCATATATCTCATTTTCAACCGATGAACTTGAAGCACGTAAAAATTATTTAGTCAAATATAAGGTTGAATATCATTTAAAATTTACACTCGCTTTTGCTTGTCTTATTTTATTTTTTATAGGAGCGCCTTTGGGTGCTATTATTCGAAAAGGCGGACTTGGAATGCCTGTTGTAGTTTCAATTTTATTGTTCATTTTATATTATATTATCTCATTAATCGGCGAAAAATTTGCAAAAGAACTTATTTTGCCCGCCTGGGCTGGAATTTGGTTATCATCGGCAGTATTGTTTCCGGTAGGATTATTTTTAACTTACAAAGCAGCTTCAGATTCGGCAATTTTTAATATTGATTTGTATCTTGAACCTTTCCGTAAGTTTATTAATAAAATACTGAAAAAGAAAAAAGTAGAAATGTAATTTATAATGAAAATACTTCAGTTACACAATAAAGTACCATATCCTCCAAAAGACGGTGGAGCTATAGGAGTATGGAATTTTACATTAGAATTTGCCAAACAGGAACATCAGATAACTTTAATGGCAATGAACACAAAAAAGCATTATTGTGAAATTCAAAATATCCCTAAGGAAATTACAGACGTAATTAAAATTATTGCTGTTGATGTTGATGCTCCTGTTACTTTTTTGGGTGCATTTAAAAATCTTTTATTTTCATCTAAACCCTATAATGCTCAAAGATTTATTTTAAAAAGTTATCGCAATAAACTTGAAGAACTGCTTTTAAAAGAAGAATTTGATGTTATTCAGTTAGAGGGACTGTATATGTGCCCGTATATTTCAACCATCAGAAAATATTCAAAAGCACTAATATCATTTAAAGCACACAATGTTGAACACGAAATTTGGATAAGAGTTGCTGCAAACGAAACTTCATTAGTTCGTCGCAATTATCTTAAAATTCTTTCTAAACGAATAAAGCGAATGGAGGTTGAAGTAATGAATAAATATGATGTATTAATTACTTTTACCGAACGTGATGCACGTTTATTTAATTCAATTGGAAATAATAAACCCTATTACATTGCTCCTGTAGGTATTGATACATCGCTTCTTACACCCAAAAGGTTAAATATCAAATTTCCGTCTGTTTTCTATATTGGCGCACTTGACTGGGCGCCAAATCAGGAGGGGCTTATGTGGTTTATCAGAAACGTTTGGATTAATTTACAGGTAAAGTTTCCCGATTTAAAATTAGAAGTAGCCGGTAGAAATGCACCCGATTGGTTTGTAAAAACCCTGCGAGAACCAAATATTCTTTATCATGGTGAAATTGCCGATGCCTATAATTTTATTAATTCACATGCTGTTATGCTCGTTCCTTTGCTTTCGGGAAGCGGGATGAGAATTAAAATTGTTGAAGGTTTAGCACTTGGTAAAACAATAGTTACAACTTCCATAGGAACTGAAGGAATTGGAACAACTCATAATATTAATATTTTAATTGCCGACACCGCCGAACAATATCAAAAGCAGGTTGAAAAGGTATTAACCGACAAACCATTCTTCGATTCAATAGGAACAAATGCTATTAAATATATAAAGCAAAATTTTGATATTAAACATATAACTAAAACATTAGTAAAATTTTGGACAAAACATTTGCCATAATTAGAGACTGTCCATAAAGTCAAAGATTTTCAAAAACGAAAGCCCCGAGTCCAAAATCTCAAGCCAAAAGTCACAAGGAAAAGACCCACGAACCAAGTTTCAAATTCCAAGCCCCAAGAGCATGGAAAGTATGGTTTTTTCTTTTAATTTGAGGTAACTACTCAGCCCAAAGAATATTTAAACAATAATTCAGTTAATATCAGTTAATATCGGTTAATATCGG
>PCSS01000352.1 GCA_002771395.1 Bacteroidetes bacterium CG23_combo_of_CG06-09_8_20_14_all_32_9
AATTATGAACAATTTATTAAAAAAGTAGTTTGCGATTGCATTACCGAAAAATTGATTAGATTACGAGTTCTGGCTATTATTCACAAAAAATACTGAAGAGCCATAATTGATATTATTTCCCGCAATTCACTTTACACTTGTTGCATCTTGATAATTCGCCGCGCAAGCGTTTTTCTACCAATCCGTTAATTTCATCTCGCAATGGAGCAATAGAAATATTATCTGTAACATCGGTAGTAAAAGCCTGCATTAACAACTGACAGGATTCTTTTTTGGGAATGCCCCGTGAGCAAAGGTAAAACATTGCATCTTCATCTAATTGTCCGGTGGCAGAGCCGTGGCTGCATTTAACGTCATCGGCATAAATTTCGAGTTGGGGTTTTGAGCGTACCTTGGCTTCGTTTGTAAGTAACAGGTTTTTATTCGACTGGTAAGCATCGGTTTTTTGAGCAGATTTATCAACTAAAATTCTTCCCGAAAAAATTCCTGTGGACGAATCGTCAAGTATTCCTTTGTAAAGTTGAAAACTTTCACAATTTGGTGCAGTATGATGGATAAATGTATTGTTATCTATATGCTGAGTTTTATCGGCAAGCCACAACCCGTAAGAACGGCTATGTGAGTATGGTTCACTTAGATTTACAAATAAATTATTCCGAACAGTTCCACCGTAAAGTGTAACATATACAGAATTTACATTGCTGCCTTCCTTTTGTGTAATAAAAGTATTTGAAATCTGAACGGAATGGTCATGTGCATTCTGTTGGCGATAAATTTCAGGTTTAGAATTTTTTGAGGCAATAACTTCTGTAGTGCTGTTTAAAAGGAAAGCTTGCGGATTAAGGCTGTGGTCGCAAATAACAATGCTTCCTGAGCTACCTTCTTCGGTTATTATAAGATTATAGGGTTGAATCATCAATTCATCAGTAGCAACTATTAGATTGATGAGCTGTACAGGCTTCTCTAAAACCACTCCTTTGGGGATATATACAAAAAGCCCGTCTTGGGCAAATGCCATGTTTAACATTGAAAGAGGATCTTTTATGTTCTCTATATGTTTTCCATAATATTTTTCTACAAGTTCGGGAAATTTTTTGGAGGCTTCAATAACACTTCCTGCCAGTACTCCGCCCTGTAGTTCCATCAGTTTATTTTCGGTATTGTAAAACCAGCCATTAACAAGCAACAAATAATTATCAAGTTCGGGAACATCGCAGGTAAACACTTCCCTAATATCCAGTGATAAAGGCTGAGGTGAGTACTGGCGTTTATATCCGCCAAAAAAAGCTGATTCGATGTTAGTATATTTGTACTGTTCGCTTTTTTTTGAAGGAAACCCTACCTTTTCAAACTCTGCAATAGATTTTAAACGGGTTTTATTTATAAAATCGGGAGTTTGTGCTGCAATCTGAGTATAATTTTTATTAAAAGCTGTTATCAACTCAGTTTTCCTTGAATATGTTTTTATTTCTTCGTTCATAACCTAACGTGGACAAGCAACAACCAAAAAGGTTAATAGTTATTTGTTATTAGTTTTAGTTTTTTAGTTAATTGTTTTAGTTCATTAGTTAGCCCTTCGCTAATTGCTAATTGAAAAACCATAACCAGAAACTATGAAAACCATAACCAAAAACTAAAAACCAAAAACTAAATATTCTGCCAAAATTAGTCAAAAGTTAAAAAGTAAGATACTAAAATTAAATTGCATATTCTTTTTTAATCCAATCATAGCCTTTTTCTTCGAGTTCAATTGCAAGTTCTTTTCCGGCGGTTTTAACAATTTGTCCATTATACAAAACATGAACCACATCAGGAACTATATAATTGAGCAGACGCTGATAATGCGTAATAACAATAGTTGCATTGTCGCGACGTTTTAATTTGTTTACTCCGGTAGCCACAATTCGCAGAGCATCAATATCAAGACCAGAGTCAGTTTCATCAAGTATAGCAAGTTTAGGTTCAAGCATAGCCATCTGAAAAATTTCATTTTTCTTTTTTTCGCCACCCGAAAAGCCTTCATTTACGGAACGATTAGTAAGTTGTGAATCAATCTCTACTAATTCTTTCTTTTCGCGCATCAATTTTAAGAAATCTGATGAATTGAGTAATGGTAACCCACGGTATTTATGAATTTCATTTACGGCTGTGCGCATAAAATTAACCATACTTACACCCGGAATTTCGGTAGGGTATTGAAATGCCAAAAAAATGCCCATACGTGCACGGTCTTCGGGCAACATTTCTAAAAGATTTTTTCCTTCAAAAAGAACTTCACCGCCTGTAACTTCAAATAATTCGCGTCCCGCAAGTACCATAGCAAGTGTGCTTTTCCCCGAACCGTTAGGTCCCATAATAGCGTGCACCTCACCGGCTTTTACTTTAATGTTAATTCCTTTTAAAATTTGTTTTCCGTTAACGGATACTTTTAAGTTTTTGATGGTAAGCATAATATTTAGGTTTTTATTAGAATTTTAGAAAATTTAAGGTAATTTTGGCATCTTTCAAAATTGCTGAAAAGTTTATACTGGGCGCAGCCGAAGTATAGTTTACAATTTCATTGTTTCATTGTTTTATTGTTTCATTGTTATTTAACCATTTAGCAATTTTTATGTCTTTTATTTTTTCTTCATTATGAATAAATGCTTAAATCCCCGCAGATAAAAATTAAATCGTCTTGCCCGGTTATGCCAAAGACCAGTGTTTGATGTTTGGTTGTGGCGGGTTACGCAAATTGTGTCCATCGGCTCAAAATATTTTTCTAATCTTTGATATAATAAAAATCCGGTCGGTGTAAATTTCCTTTTGAGCCACTGGTCGCCAATGAGCCACGATACAACTTTGTTTGGTTTCAAAATTCTGTGAATTTCTTTTGCAACTTTCTCTAACTCGTCAAAAAAATCTGGTTTCTCACAGGAAATTTTTCCGATACAGTTTTTATCATTTGAATATTTTATGTTATCGGAATACGGTGAGTCAATAAAAACGAAATCAACGCTGTTGTCGGCAAGCGGAATATTTCTTGCGTCATTTTTTATTATATCTGTTCGCACAACATTCAAATCGTATCCAATAACTTTTCTATTCAATTCTTTTGCGATATTTCTAATGGTTTACTATAGTAAATACATAACGGTTGCCTTTCCTCCGCTTCCGCTAAAAGATATTTTTCTTCTATGGTTCTATCTTGAAGTGTTTTACTTTTTATTGCTTGAAGTTTTTTTGAGAATTTTTTCATTGTAAATAGAATTTTTTGGTGAGTAGATAAATTTCTTTTCTTACCAATTTCTTTTTTCTATTTCTTTCATCCTCATATTCAAGGAGGAGAGTTTGTAGGAGAAACAGTAATTCTCTTTTAAATTTATTTATGATATTTGGTTTTTCATTGTGGGTTTCAGTAGTTATGAAAGACCATTCTTTTGGAAGGATTATATTTTTCATAGTTAAAATTTCCAATTAAAAATAATTTCCTGAATTTTATGTAAATATTTTTTTTGCATCTCGTTGATTGCCAAATTAAATGAGTCTATTTCGTTACCGGGTATTTTAATATCTGTTTCAATTTTTGTACGAGCAAGTTGTTTGCAAAATGCCTCACCGACTAATTCCGCCACTAATAATTTTCCCGTTTCGTTTTCAATGCCTTCAAAACCGCTTTTAATAAATTTATTAGTAGATGGGAAATTTACATTAATCCAGATGATTCCAGTTTGGCTTTCATAAAACACTCTTTGGTTTTCGCCCTTTATGTTATTCTCATCTAATTTTATTTCAGTAATAAACCCTCCCTTTCTTTTGGGTTTTCTTTTGCCTATTTCTTTTGGGGGCGCCACTTTAATTTTTGCAGATACAGTTCTACTGCCAAGTTGAACAGTTATTGTTGCTTCTGCACCTTCAATTGTGCCAACAACCTTGAAATACTTTGACCATAATTTTTCGGGATATTTAGATGACTTTTCAAGTTTTGTGGTAGATGTCAAGGAATAAATTTCTTTGCTGTTGTCGGAATGAATTTGGATTTCTGTTCCCTCTTTATCCACAATTTCAGTGGGCGCTACTATTAATAATATTCTTGGTTTATCTAATTGAACATTAGCTATTGAAGGAATAATAGTAAGGTCATTTATATCTGGAGGAGTATCTGGCGGAGGTTCAAATTCTCCTTCCAATTCATTTTTTGCGAGCTCATTAAGCAAGTTGCATAATTTCTTTAACATTTTATTTGTCGTTTCTTTTACTGCTTTGTCTGGCTTTTTTTCTAAATTTTTTCTTTTCTCTGAGATAAACGGTTCTAAAATTTTATCTATTGTATTAGACAACATTTGGCAATAATCATGTCGCCATTCTAATCCTCCTCGTGTCGGATTGATAATTCCAATTTCCTCTTTTCTTATTTTATCATCTAAATCATAACAAATTATTTCGCCAAAGAAATAAAGAGCGGCAGGGTCACTGGAATATTGAGATTGATTATATTGATTATCCAAAATTGCTCCATTAGTTTTAACTAAAATGCCTGCTAATCCAAGTGGATTGTTTTTTTGAAAATCAAGTTGATTATCACTTTCATAAATTCTCACCGTTGCCTTTCCCTCATTGTTTGAGAGGGTAATTTCTTTTTCAAAAATCTTTTTACCTGTGGGATAAGAAAACTTTATTTGGGTTGAGATTTGCTTATTTCCTCTTTTGACATCAACAAATGTTAGTTTAATATTTCTTTTGGATGAACTATTTATATCTCTTAATGATAAATGTTTAGAGAGCTGTTCTTTAAACTTATCAAACTCTGGAATTTTGATGGATTCGTTTTGAATAGAAATGTCAACTACTGTTCCATTATTTTCATTTGTTTCAACAAGATTCTTTAGTTGTTCATTGTCATATTGTGATTTTTTTGTTTTCTCATCTATCCATAATGATGTAGAACATTGCTTCTTATCTTTAACTGTAATAATTCGTCCCTCGCCTAAAGCAATGATGGTTTCCTTTAGTCCTCTGCCAAATAAAGCCCTTACGGTTTTTGTTGTTTCATATCCACTGGTATCACCCGCAAACACAAGTGCCTTCTTTTCTAAATATTCTTGGGTCATTCCTTCCGCATAATCTTTTATAATTAGTTTTTCGCAAATTCCTCCTTTCTTTCTGTTAAGAAAAATCTCAATTTCTCCTTTTGTATTTTTCCCCTCATTTTCCAACCTTTTGTAACTATCATCAGCATTGGTTATTAACTCAACAAGCCCGTCAATCAAATTTTTGATGGTTGTTTTTGCTAATTGTTCTATTAATCTCGGGTTGATAGGTAAATCTTTAGCCATAAATTATGTTTTAAAAATTTTATTTTCACAAAGCAGTAGAAAATTTATTATCTCTTTTTCTCTGTATTCCTTTGCGAGATTTTTAAAATAAACTAAATTTTGTTTTACCACTCGTTGAGGTGTTTCCAAAGTGCAGCGAAGCAGATTTCGGAACTCGGGTTCAGTTATAGAATATGTATCCGGATTTTCAGCAAACTTTTTATAACAGTTACTTTGTCGGATGTATTCTATTAATTTATCGTCAATGCTTCTTATAGTAGGAGAGGATTTTTTCTTCACATATTGTGAAGTATAACCGTTTATGAGTATGTATTCTGTTTTTTTAGCAAGAGATATTCCAAACTCTGTGAGTTTAAATTCGCCAGGCGATTTTTTACCGCCTATTCCACCAACCGCTAACCCTTTTTTTCTCAGTGTTCTTGTTGCCCTGTCAAATTTTAAAGTATCGGGCCAGTTTGGATAACGTTTAAGTCCAAAAACTTTAGGAAACAACATAAAACATTCAGCAACCAATCTTTCAAAAGTGCAGGTTTCTTTCTTTTGCAATACCGAATATATTCCAAATATCATCAGGTTCAGTATAGGAATTTGAGTATAAATTTCTTCTTTTGAGATAAATGGTGTTTGCACCTTGAGGTATTGTACCATCGGTTCTTCTGCTATATCTATATTTTTGTTTTGTTTTGTCTTTAACATTTGTTATCTTTTATTAGTTGCAAAGTTACAATTTTTTAAATTGTATTAATAAAAGGGTGTAAAATTTCTTATAACCGATTTTACGCAAAATAAAGTAAATAAGCCCCAAGTCCTAAAGTTGGCAGCAGTAGTTGGCAGTTCTGCCTACTGCCGCTTGTTTTGGCTACTGCTACTGCTCACTGCCGCTTGTTAAAGAAACGCATTTTTGATATTGAGCATGCCGAAATATGCCCGTCCAAAGTATAACTACTATTCATTCCTTAACTTCCAAACGCATGAGTTACCCTACACTCCCCCCCAAACTAATCTGCAAAAGTTTTTGTGCTTCAACTGCAAATTCCATTGGCAATTGTTTTAAAACTTCGCGGGCGTAACCATTAACAATTAATCCAACAGCATCTTCGGTAGAAATGCCTCGCTGATTGCAATAAAAAATCTGGTCTTCGCCAATTCGGGATGTTGTCGCCTCGTGTTCAACAATTGCTTCTTTGTTATCCACTTCAATATATGGAAAAGTATGTGCGCCGCAATTATTTCCCAACAGCAAAGAATCGCATTGCGAATGATTTCTGGCATTATCAGCACCTTTTAGCACTTTTACCAAGCCGCGATAACTGTTTTGGCTTAGTCCTGCTGAAATTCCCTTTGAAACAATACGGCTACGTGTATTTTTTCCGATATGAATCATTTTTGTACCGGTATCGGCTTGCTGATGATTATTTGTTACGGCTACCGAGTAAAATTCTGCCGATGAGTTATCGCCTTTTAATATGCAACTTGGGTATTTCCATGTAATAGCAGAGCCGGTTTCTACCTGTGTCCATGAAATTTTAGCATTCTCATTGCAAATTCCGCGTTTTGTTACAAAATTATAAATTCCACCTTTCCCGTTTTTGTCGCCAGGATACCAGTTTTGCACAGTAGAATATTTTATTTCTGCATCTTTTAAAGCAATAAGTTCTACAACTGCTGCATGCAATTGATTTTGGTCATATTTTGGTGCTGTGCAACCCTCAAGATAACTAACATAAGCACCTTCGTCGGCAATAATTAAAGTTCGTTCAAACTGACCTGAGTTTTCTGTGTTTATGCGGAAATATGTTGAAAGTTCCATCGGACAGCGAACACCTTTTGGAATGTAAACAAATGAACCGTCGCTAAATACAGCCGAGTTAAGCGTTACATAAAAGTTGTCGGTATAAGGAACTACAGAGCCTAAATATTTTTTAATTAAATCGGGATGTTCTCGTATTGCTTCGTTTATTGAGCAAAAAATAATGCCAAGGTCAGCTAAGTTTTCTTTAAAAGTTGTTTTTACCGAAGTGCTATCCATTACTGCATCAACAGCTACTCCACTAAGTTTTTTCTGTTCGTCTAACGGAATGCCTAATTTATCGAAAGTAGCTTTTAGTTCGGGGTCAATTTCATCCGTAGAAGTTAATGAAGCACTTTGTTTTGGTGCAGCATAAAATATAATATCCTGATAATTAATTTTAGGAATAGTCAAATGTGCCCATTCAGGCATTCTCATTTTTACCCAGTGTTCGTAAGCTTTTAATCGCCATCCGAGCATAAATTCAGGTTCGTTTTTTCGGGAAGAAATTATTTTAACAACATCCTTGCTTAAGCCTTTTGGAATAGTATCAGTCTCGATGTTTGAAAAAAAACCGTATTTGTATTCGCTTGCTGTAACTTCCTCAATTATTTTATCTTTCTCGTTTTCCATATTTTAATTGCAAATAAAACCACTGCAAATTTAATTATAGTTTGTTTATAAAGTTAATATATTAATAATATGGTATTGTTAAATTAAGAGGGCTTCTAAAACCTAAATTGAGCGATTTAATTTTATCTGAAAAATTTTTACAGGAAATATTAAATTTTTCCGTTGCATAGATATATATATTTTTTAAATGCAAATTATTTGAGTGTGTAACAAAGCAGGGGGAAACAAAATTTAAAATTTAAAATGCTAAATGTAAAAGTTTAAGACCGCTTAATATAAAATTATTTTCTCTCATTATTGTTCTTTTTTGCAATTTTAATGCTTTTGGTAAATATAGCTATTAACTCTTTTTTGTTTTACATTTTACATTTAGAATTTTACATTACGCATTTTACCTACCACAAAAAAAATTCCCCCAATTTGTTACACACTCATATTATTTCCTATTACAATTAGGAAATGATATTAGAGGGGTTCTAAAAATTAGATTTTTCGAGGCTTGCGAATTTTTCAAAGCCGGAGTTTACTGTTG